>CAZMJZ010000049.1:0-9125 GCA_964566845.1 uncultured Dehalococcoidales bacterium
TGGTGGCTACCTCGCTTACTCTCGGTGGTGGTGGCAGTGGTGGTATCTTTGCTCCTTCCCTCTTTATTGGCGCTATGCTAGGTGGAGCTTTTGGCATTGGGGTGCACCAGTTATTTCCGGCAATTACCGCCTCCTCGGGAGCTTATGCACTGGTTGGGATGGGAGCATTCTTCGCCGTATTAGTCCATGGTCCCATTACAGCAATTATTATCCTGTTTGAGATAACCAGAGATTATGCTCTAATCTTACCGCTAATGATGGCCGTAGTCATCAGCACTATTATTGCCCGGCGCTTCACTTCAGAGAGCATCTATACACTTCGCTTACTAAGACGGGGAATAGACATCCACCAATTAGAGGAAACCAGCCCAATGAGGGAGGTTACTGTAGGTGAAGCTATGACGAAGAATTTTCCCACTGTTCCGCCGACGATGTTGGTTAGCGAGTTGGTAAAAAAGCTGCGAAAGACCGGACACCACGGATTCCCTATCGTGGACCAGGACGGAATTTTTTGTGGAGTAGTCACCTTGTCTGATGTTGAAGCAGCTATGACGATGTCAGGGGGTTATCCTAAGGGTATAACTGTTAATGATATTGCCTCTAAGTCACTAATTGTAGCTTACAATGATGAATACATACATGATGTATTAGTCAGATTTGGCACCCGGGATGTAGGGAGGATTCCGGTAGTTGATAGGAGTAACCCCAAGCGCTTGCTGGGGTGCCTACGGCGGCATGATATTATTCATATTTATGGGAAGGCAATAGCGCGGAAGCCTCGCCGAAAATAGTAATTTAGGGGGTTCAACTAATTCTATAAAATGATTAAGGACTATATTGAGGTACTAAAGCCCCGTGAGAGCGGTCTACTAACCTTTATCGGTATATGCGCTGCTATCGTAGCTGGTGATGGGCACTTGAGTCTCAAGTTACTCATTATCGCCTTGACGATTTTATTAGCCAGTGCTGGTGCTAACGGACTAACCAACTACCTAGACCGCGATGTTGATGCCAGAATGCAACGCACTAAAAATAGAGCCTTACCCTCAAAGCGTATTTACCCACCAGAAAAGGTGTTACCTTTGACTATAGGCTTGGTTATTGTTGGCTTGGCTTTAGCTTGGTATCTGCATCCATTCTGCTTTCTGGCTGACCTGGTCGGTACCATAGCTGCCATCGTCTGGCGAAAGAGAACAACATGCGTTTTCCCCCAGGGTATGATAGCCGGCTGTGCCCCAGTCCTTATGGGGTGGTTTGCTATTGAACCTACTTTTAGCTGGGAAATATTGCTGCTATGTATCCTTATAGCCGTTTGGCTACCGGGGCATGTCTGGAGCGTTATGATTGCCCGTCGGGAAGACTATCTTAATGCTGGGCAAAGATATTTCCCGATAAATCGTGAGGTGAGGGAGGCAGTTAAAGTACTGTTAGTGTTTTGCCTGATACTATATGCTGCTTCTATTGGTCTCTATTTTGTAGGCAGCTTTAGCTGGCTCTACCTGATAGTAGCTATCCTGCTAGGTGCTATAATGGTTTATACTAGCTCAAGGCTGGTGATGTCTGGTGCTAGCAAAGATGCGTGGCGGCTATATAAGCTATCAGCTTTCCCCTATCTAGGTTTAATATTCATCACTATGTGCCTGGACATCTGGCTATTAAGATAAAATACTAGGACACAAAGTAATGGGGAAAGGTTAGATGGTAAATAATAGTTTCCGATTATTACAGACTTGCCCTGATAGTAGAGCTCGTGCTGGAGAGTTGATAACACCACACGGTAGTGTACCTACCCCCGTATTTCTCCCCGTAGGCAGTCAAGCTACAATTAAAACTCTGACTCCTGAAGAACTTAAAGATATTGGTATATCAATAGTATTAGCTAACACCTACCATCTCTACCTTAGACCAGGTATTAGCGTAATTGAAAAGATGGGAGGTTTACATAAATTTATGGCTTGGGATAGGGCTATTCTTACTGATAGTGGCGGTTATCAGGTGTTCAGCTTATCTTCATTACGCCAGGTCAGTGATGAAGGGATTATATTTCGCTCCCATATTGACGGGAGTAAACATCATATTACCCCTGAGTTAATCATCCAGTTTCAGGAGACCCTTGGTGCTGATATTATTATGGTTTTAGACGAGTGCCCAGCCCATGATGACAGCTTTGAAAAGGTGAACAGAGCAATGAACAGAACACATCAATGGGCAGAGAGATGCCAAAAATGTCAAAAGCGCAGTGACCAGGCTCTATACGCTATCGTGCAAGGGGGTATTTCCCCTGAGCTTAGGCGTCAGTCGGCTGAATACCTTGCCCAACTAGACTTCCCTGGTTATGCTATTGGTGGCTTGAGTCTCGGCGAACCAAAGAGAAAAACTATAGCTATGGTTGAAGAGACGGTAGCTTTGTTGCCGGAGAATAAGCCACGATACTTAATGGGAGTAGGCTCTCCGGAGGATATTATTGAGTCCGTAGATAGAGGGGTTGATATGTTTGATAGTGCCCTTCCCACTCGTGTAGCCCGAAATGGTGCCCTCTTTACCTGGCAAGGCAGGCATAATATTCAGAATAGTGCCTATAGCCAGACAGCAGAGCCTATTGTTCCTGGCTGCGATTGTTATACCTGTCGCACCTTCTCGGCAGCTTATCTGCATCATCTATTTAACTGCGACGAACTACTAGCTTATAGATTAGCTACTATTCACAACCTCAGTTTCATTAATAGTCTAATGCACAAAATAAGAAGTGCCATCATAAATAGCACCTTTAGCTCTTTCAGGGATAATTTCTTATCCAGTTATAAGCCTACTGATGAGCAGAAACGGCTTAATCAAAAACAAAAGTGGTTAAAATCACACACTTCTAGTGAATAACTATAGTTGATTAGCTCTTTGCTTTCTCGTCGCTAATTCGGTCAACCCTTACTCCCTTGGAGATAGCCCAAGCAATTCCGGCTTCAATATCCTTGTCTTCTCCTTCAAGTTCTACCACTATCCAGCCCCAGTCCTCTGAGGTGTCAGCCTCGTGAATATTGGTCACAATATTGAATTGCTGACCGATGTTAAAGATGATTGGTTTGGAACTTGTTTCTGGGGTAAAGGTGAACATTACCTGACGCTTTGTCATTTCTGTCCTTTCTATATAGAAATTCACGAATTGTATAGGTGTTGACCAATAAGTCTGGCTTCACTAATTATACCCTTAATAATCTGCATTAGGCTAGGTTTTTGGCATGAATTAGCCTCCATTTCTTGTTACTCATGTTTTTAGGTAACTACTCTCCATCTTTTCCATCTATATTATTGAAAAGCAATAGCCCAAAACTAAAGCCATTATACTAATTACTACCAAATACACAAGCAGTGTCTTACCGCCGAATTCCTTCCTTAAGACCAGAATCGTCCCCCAACTGGTAATCGGACCCACTAGAAGTAGCACCATCCCGGCACCGATGTTCATCCCCTGCGATATGAAGGCATCTACTAGAGGAACACTGGCAGTGGAGCAAATATACATCACCAAGCCAAAAACTAGGCTGAATAAGTAGCCTAAGCCACCACCAAAATAGTCCCCGACAAATTTACCCACTGGGGTAATCGCTGCTACTAGGGCGGCTAGGGCTAGTCCCAAAAGTAACTCGGGGCCAATCTCCTTAACCATATCCACAAAGGCAAACTTGAAGACATGCTTCAGCCGGTGAGGAATGTTCCTGGAATAAGTCCCCACATATTCTTCCGGACTACTTTCAAATGCTTGTTGGCAGTAGGGACAGCCAAAATAATAAACCTCCCCATTATACTCTGTTTTAATTGCCTTCCCTATTTCTACACTCATCCCACAAACTGGGTCTATAGCTAGCTGTTTATTTTGAGAAGCGAAGGCTTCAGGCTTGACCTTGAGTAAATTTCCAACAAGACCCATAACCAGCCCCATCAAAATCACAGCCAGGAATATGAACACGGTGAATTTTATCCCCAGAAGGGCATAACAAACGAGGAGAGCAGTTATGGAGGTAGCTGGAGTTGCTACCAGAAAGGCTAAAACAGCTCCTAATCTTGCCCCCTTCTGATGGAGGCTCACCGCTACCGGGAGAGAGCCAAGACAACAGATGGGGAGGACTGCCCCGGCAAGGATAGCATAGAGAAGAGGCTTTATTCCTCGCCCACCTAGATGCCTATCCACCCATTCAGCGGGGATAAATTGATGGATTAAACCACTCAGGAAAAAGCCTATTGCCAAAAAGGGTAATACTGCAATAAGATAATCCTTGAATACGATGAAAAACTGAACTATCAATTTTTTAATTCCTCACTGTCATAATCGGCGTATTGAAGCTATGGCTGGTAGAAGAAATCCCTTGTCCTCCTACAGAGCCATACCAGAAAGAGCATAAAGGGAACTTCCGTCAAAATGCCAACAACTGTAGCCAGAACCGCTCCTGAAGAGAGACCGAAGACGGTTATTGCTACGGCGACAGCTACCTCAAAGTGATTGCTTCCAGCAATTATTGCTGTTGGTGCCGCATCCTCATAGGAAAGGTGGATAGGCTTGGAGATGAAGTAGGTGAGGGCAAAGACAAGAAGGATGTTGCAGAATATCCCGATGGCGATTATGCCAACAACCGCTGGCAGCTCTGTAATTATGCCTCCTTGCAGACTGAATAAGACCACCAGAGTAATGAGGAGGGCGATTATAGAAACGGTGCGTAATGGAGGAATGAGTTTTGTTTCAAACCATTCCATGCCCCTCCGCTTAATCGCCTGAGTCCTGGTAAAGTAGCCACATAAAAGGGGAACGCAGATATAGACCGCTACTGAAAAGGCTATGGTTGCCCAGGGTATGATAATCCCTGAAATGCCTAATAGGAACTGAGCCAACGGGGCATAGAGAATTACCATTGATAATGAGTTTATAGCGGTCATTACCAGGGTATGTCCCATATTTCCCTTCGCCAGATAGCTCCACATCAAAACCATAGCAGTGCAGGGAGCCACTCCGAGGAGAATCATCCCCGCTCGGTACTCCTGGGCAATCTCGGGAGGGAAGAAGCCTTTGAAAACCACACTGATAAATAGCCAGGCAAAGAAGGCCATGGTGAAGGGCTTTATTGCCCAGTTGGCAACAAGGGTGGTAATTATCGGCTTCGGAGTTCTGGCCGCCTTCACAACCTGGCTGAAATCTATCTGCACCATTATGGGATATATCATCAAGAACAGACAGATGGCAACTGGGATAGAGATATTGGCAACAGTTAGCCCGCCTAGTACATCAGAGAGTTGGGGGGAAATCCTCCCCAACCCTATGCCAGCGCCAATGCAGAGCGCTACCCATAGGCTCAGATACTTTTCCCACATCCCAAGCCTTCGCTCTTTTTCTTGGGCTATATTATGCTTCATTTCCTCGCCTATATGCTGTTACTATAACACTCATTAGCTTCTCCATCACTTCCCTTTTCTTGCCCTCCGGCTCGGGCGGCTCAGTTGGTTTTACTTAGCTATCTTGGCGTATCCCCCCTTCACCACCTCCTTGATTTTCCTCTCCTTCATAATTTACCTCCTGACACTTACACAGCGATAGCTCTATCATCAGGGCTTTGCTACTAAAAATTAATTTGGCTAACCTGTCATCTCCACAAACGATAGTAGCCCAGGTTATAATGGCTGGGCTACTACTTCCTCATTTAAATCATTTATTAAGGTTAATTTGACGGTTCTTTACCGCTTCGTAAGTAGTCTTTCTTATACAGAAATTTGACAGATTTTAACCTCTCCCCACAGCCCCATATTATCATCTTTAATGATTATTACCCCCATTAAACCTTCAATACCTTTGGCAAATTCAATTCCGTTCGGGATATCGTTAGACTGTGTAATCAAGTTACCTATAGCGGTGGCAGAGGCATCAGCAATAATAGCCGATTTAGAAAGTACTATAACTGCGTCAGCCTTACCATAGCTCAAAGAGTGTCCCACCGTCCCCGAAGAGGTGCAAATTCCTAATGGTGTATCCTCACTATTAATTTTCAGACCAATTTTACCGGTTAAAGGTGATTCGCCAGCATAGATCCCAACCAGCCTTTGTCCTAGGCTTTTCAGGTATATATCGCCTCCATTCTCTACAATTATCTCTGGCGAAAAGGCTAATAATTCATTACCAACGAATCCAGCTATAGCCCCGGCTACTGAAGCCATAGGACCAATTCCGACCCTCGCTGTTGCCTCTGCCATTGACTTTATAATAAGCGGGGCATCATCACCAACTGAAATGGGTTCGAGAGAAGTTAGAAAGGTAGGATGCCGCTCAATATACCTTTCCAATATACCACGATACTTCAATACCAGTTTGTAGGCTTTTCTTCGGAGGTTAGTTGAGGCACGAATATATAAATCTGTCTCATTTACTACTATATTAAAGGAGATTAGGCCCTTACCTTTAACCCAATGTCGATAGGCTCTCGGCTCATACATTAACTAAAAGTGCAACTCCATGGCTCTTGGCGGGCAGGCCTTTATACATAGTCCGCAAGCCAGGCATTTTTCATTATAAAATTTAACTCGCCTGGTTAGCGGCTCAAGTTCAAAAGCACCGGTGGGACAAACAGTTATGCAGGCACCACAATGTGTGCACCTCTCCTCATTGCGAATAACATTCCGGCTAAGCGATTGAATTCTAACCCCAGCTTTGGTCAAATACTTGATACCTTTGTCATAGTCCTCTTGTTTCCCCTTCAATTCTAATACCATCAGTCCTTCTTCATCTGGAGTAACTGATGCCTTTAGAATGTTAAATTCAAGGTCATAATCCCTGATTAGCCGGTATACTATAGGTCGGTCTACCAGACGCCTGGGAAAATGCAGGACTATTCTTCTTGAAACAGCCATGGCTACCACCTCTATTAAATTAGGTCTTACTCCTCTATCGGGCGTTCGTTAAGTGGCTTAAAGGTTATACCTGACTCTATACCAGGCAAAGGTGACACTGGTTGGGTTAGCCAGAACTTTCCGCTTAGTATCCACTCCTTCAGAACGGTGGCGATTTCTACCGCCCTTGGATAGCTAGATAGAGAAGCAGTGGGTACCTCCTTACCTTGAATTACTACCTTACCGCTCTTTAATTGAGCATAACTCACTTCGGCTAGGATATCCGATTCCATCTGGGGATATGCCCTTGAATAATCTACCACAGGAGCCAAAATATCATTATCGGTTACTGAAGTATATTTTAAAATTTCCTCGGAGAGTATAGGGATAGGGACTCCAATCCCCACAGCAATATTGCAACCATAGCCTAACATACTTGTTCCTACTAACCACCGTGGGCTCATCTGCTTCAAATCACCTATTACGGCAAGAGCGCCGGCACCTCTCTTGGGCACTCCATTCTCGGAGCGAGGCACATTCGGGTTATGCTGAGTACCCTGCCAAGCAATAAAGCCAGTTCCACCACCTAAAAATATTTTGGTGCCAATACCAATAGTCTTATAATACGGGTCATTTAGTAACGGAGACAGTTGCCCAGCACTAGAATAGTTAGCATTGCCCAAATTCGGCTTTAACATACCCATGTAGGTATAGATTGTCCTATCAGAGAGGTTCACCGCTACATTATAATTCTGGTAAGCGTTCCTGATATTAAATAGCACTGCTTCATTGAGGTCTTTTATATTAATCCAGGTTTCAAGCCTTTTCCTTGGGTAGCAATCTGTACCGTAAGCGGTAGCTACCAGCCCTATATCTTTCCCGGCAACAAGCTCCTCAATTACATGTCCACCACCGTAATTGAATTCGCCGGGATAGACCCTATTTCTGGGGTCATCATCGGGAAGGGCATTAGCCCCTATGTATATGTCTATAGCGGCAAAAGCGGCATAAGCCTGAACATCATTGAGATAGACTCTGCCACCGCCAAGCTTTATTCTGGGTTTAGAGTGTCCAATATTAAAGTAAGCACCAGATGAACACATGGGACCAAAAGTGCCAGTAGTAACTACATCTACCTCCTGTGCCGCTCTTTTAGTACCCTTCTGTTTAACCAGGTCTATAACCTCTTCAGCAGTAACTACTACTGCTTTACCTGCTTTTATCTTCTCGTTTATTTCCTCAATCGTTTTTGTCATTGTATTTAACCTCAAGTCCAAAATTCTTAATTCACAGATAGAGGCGATTACAAGGTATTGACTGTTTAAGGTCTAAGTCTTGGGTCATTTCCGTTCTTTGAAGATAATAATCCTAGAACATTGGTATTGTCAATTTACTTAACCAGCACAAGTTGAAGCATCCCCTATTATAAGCTATAATCAGCTATAATATGTCAGGAGATGATTTTGCTTAAGAGTCATAGTTGTGGTGAGCTTAGAAAAGAGAATATAGGTGCCAGGGTAAGTCTGGCTGGTTGGGTAGACCGCCGCCGAGACCATGGGGGATTGATATTTATTGACCTGCGAGACAGAGAGGGCATAGTTCAGGTGGTATTCAACCCAGAAGTATCAAAGTCGTGCCATGAGGTAGCTAGCCAGGTGCGTAGTGAATATGTGGTCATGGTTAGCGGTGAGGTTGCACCAAGACCTACAGGAACCGAGAACCCTAATTTGCCTACCGGGGATATTGAAGTTATCGCTTATAATACAGATATACTTAATCTATCAAAAACACCACCTTTCTATATAAATGAAGACAACACAGAGGTTGAGGAAAGCCTACGTCTCAAGTATCGCTATCTTGATTTACGCCGGGATCGGATGAAGCAAAATCTACTACTTCGCCACCGGATAGTGAAATTTATGCGTGATTTCCTGGATGCAGAAGGGTTTATTGAAGTAGAAACGCCAATTCTGATTAAAAGCACTCCTGAGGGCGCTCGGGATTACCTGGTGCCTAGTCGTATTCATCCAGGGAAGTTCTATGCTCTGCCCCAGTCTCCACAACAACTCAAACAGCTATTAATGGTAGCCGGTGTAGAGAAATACTTTCAGATCGCCAAGTGTTTCCGTGATGAGGACACACGAGCTGACCGTCAACCTGAATTCACTCAGCTTGACCTGGAAATGAGCTTCATTGAGGAGGAGGACATTCTTAATCTGCTTGAGGAGCTTTTAACCTCTATGGTGGAGACGATTAAACCTGAA
>CAZMJZ010000050.1:0-9082 GCA_964566845.1 uncultured Dehalococcoidales bacterium
GGTTCGGCAGCTTGAGCCTAAAGCCGTAGTGCCTATGCACTATAAAACCCCAGCCATAAACCGGGAGCTAGAGCCAGTAGGAAGGTTCCTTACAGAAATAGGAGTAAAGGAGATTCATTCTCAACCCAAGCTGTCCTGCACCAAGTCAAACTTGCCTGCCAGCACCCAAGTCTTTTTACTTGACTATTGAGAAATATCTAAGTCACCTAGCCAGACGAAACTCTTTCGCCCCCTTTATCCACCTGTTCCCCATAGTAGAGGCTATGCCATCAACATTAAGCCTGGGTGCAATGGACTTAAGCCACTTGTCCGCCAGATACTTTATGAATATGCACTTCACGCCATACTGTGTGAAAACCCTCAAAAAGTAATTTTTCTGAAACTAGCCATTTTCGTACTCAAAGCTATGGTATCTGCTTTTCAGTCAGCCTAAAATCCCACAGGTGTATCTTTTTAAACTGTAGTTATATACTACATCAGCTTTTCGCAGACGACTATTCAGTTGCTTGTCCCCTAAAATCTCAGACCGGCATCAGTTACTATTGGACTATCATCTGGGCTTGCTCCGGTTGGCGTGAACCAATAGATTTGCCGAAGTTGCTGGTCTGCCCGAATAACGAACGGAGGCATTCATAACCAGTAAAATGATACGGCATGTCACTAGATATCCTGATTTTCCGAGTAAAACCTGATAGGTGCACTAAGGACGCACAGAGCAGTTCTATTACCATCCAACTCAAATTTGAGGTAACGACATGTTAATACATCTCTAATGCTCGTATTTATTTCCCACTGACATTGAGCATTCCGTCAGAAAGTTAGCTATATGTTTGCAGGATATCTACAATCGGTGGCGAATTTGCTATTTGAGATTAAATTAGTTAATATTAAGGTTATTATTTAGAGCATACGATGGAAAATGCACCGCTTCTAGTTGCCTTTAGTGCCGGGTTGTTATCCTTTTTATCTCCCTGCGTGCTGCCTTTAGTTCCAGTATACATTGCCAGCTTATATGGACCTGAAATATTTGACCCTACAGCCAGCAGAAACCGTGTTCCTATATTCCTTCACTCCCTTAGCTTCGTAATCGGATTCGGCATTGTCTTCACCGGGCTGGGTGTCGGCGTTGGGTTGGCCGGGTTTGCTCTCAGCGCTCATTTAGTGGAAATCCGTAAAATAGCGGGAATCTTGCTCATAGTCTTTGGCGTGTTCATGCTGCTTGCCCAGAAAGTCCCGTGGCTAAATTATGAGAAGCGACTAACCCCTTCCCGGAGCATGGCTACTGGTTATCTACGCTCTTTCTTTACTGGAGCTATATTTTCTCTGGCGTGGACGCCCTGTGTTGGTCCCATATTAGGTAGCATCCTGACCCTCGCTGCTGTCTCAGAAACAGCATGGCACGGTGGTTACCTGCTAGCTATCTACTCATTGGGATTGGGACTGCCCTTCCTGATAATAGGAGCCGCCTTTGATTCTGTGAGTCCCTGGTTGAAACGCATCCATCGCTACTCTAGCCTAATCTACATCATTAGTGGTGTCTTGCTTATAGTTGTGGGGGTACTTATCCTGACCAACAGGCTAGGATAGTTTTAGTGAATAATTTGGAGGTAAAATTATAAGGAGTCAGTCGTGAAGAAAAAACTAAGAGTAATACCGTCAATTACACTGGCCTTATTTCTGTTCATAGGATTTGTATTAAGTGGTTGTGCTAATGAGTCTAATCCAAATGGTCCGGCTCTAGGCATTATAACCGGCGCCTCTGTGGATTCTCCTCAAAACATCAAAATAGGTACGACAGCACCTGACTTCCAGTTTCAAAGCCCTGAGGGACAAGCTACTTCACTAAACGACCTTCGGGGCAAACCAGTTTTAATCAACTTTTGGCAAACGCGGTGTCCTCCCTGTGTCCATGAAATGCCCTATTTGCAACAGGTGTATGACGAGTGGTCAGACAAGGGATTAGTAGTTCTAGCCATTAACGTTGGTGAAAGCTCTTCTAAAGTAAAAAGTTTCTTAAAAAGCCAAGGGCTTTCTTTACCTGTGCTACGTGATTCACACGGGGATGTAGCCATAATGTATAATATTCAATATTTCCCCACTACCTTCCTCATTGATAAAGATGGCATAATTCAAGGCGGTAAAATTGGCGCTTTCCAGAGTAAGGAGGAAATAGAGGCAGGTATTATAACATTTATTCCATAGTCAGATTTAGTCCGTCTTCTAAATATGGCTGCATTAGGTTGCTCACTCAAAATTACTGGACATTGTCTGGGATTTCCCCTTCCAACCATTGTGGCTATGTTAAAATTCCTGTTTACTGGCTGTCGATATATCCCACAAGTCTAAAATTAGTCCCCGAACTAGTAGTATGCTCTTCTATATGAGGGCATTCTGTCCCAGAAGCCTCTGGTGGTAAAATAATCCAAGCTAGACGCCGATATTCCGTTATAAAGGAGGCTTGATGAGTAGAGTATTTTTAGGAGGAAATCTCCGCATCTATGCTATTGTCAGTTCGTTATGTCTATTCTTTATCACTATTACAGGATGTTCCACCAGCACAACTCATGGTGGATACGCTAATAACCCGATAGCTGAAAGAGAAACCTTAGTCCAAATATCCACGATAGACGCTCTCCTTGGTGGTGTATATGACGGAGTGGTAACCTTCGGAACATTGAAAGAATATGGAGATTTCGGCATAGGTACCTTTGAAGGTCTTGATGGAGAAATGGTAGGGTTTGATGGTAACTTCTACCAGGTTAAGGCGGACGGTATTGCCTATCCTGTATCTTACTCTATGGAAACACCTTTTGCCTCGGTAACCTTCTTCGATGCTGACTATCAAGAGAAATTACCAGGGGGTATTGACTATCAGCAACTACGAGAGTTCCTGGATGAGATTTTGCCGACGGGTAACATCTTCTATGCAGTTAAGATTGAGGGTACTTTCAGTTACATGAAGACAAGGAGTGTGCCTGGACAACAAAAACCATATCCTCCACTTGTTGAAGTCACAAAAAATCAACCTACTTTTGAATTCACTGATGTGGAGGGAATAATTGTGGGCTTTCGATGCCCTGCTTATGTCGCTGCTGTTAATGTACCGGGGTATCACCTTCACTTCCTGACAAATGATAAGAGTGCTGGTGGACATGTACTTGAGTTTCAGGTTAAGGAAGCAGTCGCCTATGTAGATTATACCTCAGAATTCTTAATGATATTGCCAGGTAGTGACAGCGATTTCTATAAGATAGACCTGACTCAGGAAAAACAAGAGGAACTGGAACAGGTAGAGAAATAATTAATTACCTGAATTGACTTTTTAAAGAGATGACCAGGAGGGAATCCCCACAATATTTTACAAGAGCTCTCCACTTATAGGCTGGTAGACTTTTATAGTCTGTGTTAGATATATTAGGAACTGGTTCTTCTGGGACAAATCGGAGGCGGAGTTCAACACAGCTAGCCTGATTAGGGGGCAAGATAGGAGGACAAGATGTCTGACGTGATAGCCAAGGTAATATCTCAAAGAGGGACTTGCGTTGCTGGGCACAAGGTGGGCGATGAGTTCGTCATCGGACAAAAGACTCCACCCGGCATGTGTTCATGGGCGTTCTACACCCTTTTCCCTTTTGCCGAAGTGCTGCAGTTTGGTGGCTTACTCCCCTGGGAAAAGGACCCAAATAAAACTACCGTTGCCTGTCCTGACCCAGAAAATCCACTGATATTTGAATTAAGGCGTAACTTGCCTTAGATAGAGTGCAGCAAGCTTAGCAATAATTAGCCAAATCGTTCAAGCCGATATGCTAACCTACTTTTCAGACTAAAAGAAAATGCGCTCCCTCTTTCTAAAGAAATAGCCTATCGCTAGACCAAATACCAGACCACCGAGATGAGCCTGCCACGCTACATTTGGGAAAAGTGAAATTATTAAGAAGCCACCAATGACTGCTGCCCAGAGGGGGAGTGGAACCGGTATGGGGAACACAAAGACTCTAAGCTTTGGCCTCATTATTGCCAGTACGCCTCCCAGGGCAAAAATGGCTCCTGAGGCACCGACACATAATAAAGGAGGCGTTAAAATAAACGCATAAAAAACGTTTCCTATAATTCCTCCAAGAAAATAAACGATAAGGAATTTTCTTTCACCAATTAACCTGAGAAGGTAATTCCCGAAAAAGTAGAGGGTAATCATGTTGGCCAGGATGTGCCCTATGCTGCCATGGACGAAGATGCTGGTTATTATGGTCCATGGTCTCTCAAAAAAAATTGCTGGATGAAAGCCGAGAAGGCGGATAAGTTCTGTATTAATAGAGGTGGCAATAAACAGTATGATGTTTATCCCTATTAAGAACCATATAGGTGCCAGATTAGACCATCGATGACTTCTATATGCCATTACTTTGTTTATCCGCCGTCTTATATGAGCAAAGACTTAGCTCTTATCTGCAAAGGCTGTCTGCTCTGCTATTATAATAACCTTCTAACACCGTATATATCAACAACAGGTCTCGAGTCTTAAGGTTACGCAGGTAAGTCACGCATTTAATCGCATTGCTACTTGTGGTTTGAGAAGGACTGCCTGATAGACCTCAAGAAAGAGGAAATGTCAGATGACCACGGGAGAGAAAATCATCAATAATAAGCTTGGGTTAACCAGTTAGTATATATTCAATAGAATCCGTTATTCAATTTCTATAAGCTCAATCTCAAATGTAAGGTCTTTCCCTGCCAGAGGGTGATTAGCATCTACCGTTATCGTCGTTTCAGAAACATCAATAACAATAACTACTATCGTTCCATTATTTGTTTGCTGCATTTGCAATCGCTGTCCAACCTCAGGACTCAGTCCCTCAGGTAATTGGTCTCGCTCTATTACCATTACCAAGTCATCACGATATGGTCCATAGGCTTCCTCTGCCGGAATCGTGACAGTTATCGATTGCCCAACCTGTATACCTTTGACCGCTTCTTCAAAGCCTGGGATTAGTGTACCTTCACCTAAGGTAAATTCCAGCGGTTCACGCTCAACAGAAGTATCAAATACAGTACCATCCTCTAGCGTGCCCGTGTAGTGAACTTTAACGGTATCACCATCCTTTGCCTGTACCGAACCTTCCCCTCCTGTACACCCTAGTACTAACACTGTTCCCAGTAATAGGATTCCCAGCAACACCACGCATGTTTTTTTTATCACACTTATCCTCCATATCTTTAACGAAGTTCTAGCTGGCGATTCAATAATAATTCTATCATCCGAAATCTTCTGTAGCAACTTCAGACCATTTCGTTAGTCGTCAAGTAACACCCCTTTAATGAGCTTGGATGTAAATGTTCGATATGTCCTGCCACAGTAATGGCGGTCACGCCAACTCTTCGATTGTATCACAACAGCTAAATTGTACAGCCAATGAGCTATTTTCTCTCTTAAGCAATAAGTTCCGATAGTCGATCTAGTACCGCCTTCAGAGCGTCTAACTCTTCTCCATAACCAGTCCAATCACCAGCCTTGAGGTATTCCTGAGCTTTATTGTAGTGCTGTTGAGCCTCCTCAATCAGGTTAGCTATGTCAGCGGCTACAGGCTCTTCCGGTTCTGCAGGAGCCGGTGGTTCTGGTTCAATTGGCGGTTCCTCAGCAACAAAGATAGTGTTGATACTTCCCATCAATGTGGTTTCCATAGCTATCTGATCACCGGCAGCCACAATAACTCGCTTCAGCTCTGGAAGCCCACCAGCCTCCGCCTGCAGGAAGACGGGCTCTACATATAGGTTAGACTTACCCACAGGGATCAGCAGTAGATTGCCACGGATAACTCGAGAACCACCACGACCCCACAGAGCAAGCTGCTCAGTGATAACGGTATCCTGCTGGATTCGGTTCTCAATCTGGCTGGGACCATACACTAGCCGCTCCTTCGGAAAATGATAGGCAAGCAGCTTGCCATAGTTTTCTCCATCACAGCGGGCAGCAAGCCAGCCAATGGTATTATTTTTATTTTGCGGGGTGAAAGGCAACATGAGTAGGAATTCCTCCTTCTCTTCATCAGGCAGGCGCATGATGATATAGTAGGGATCCATAATCTGTTCCATGCCGGCATAGACCTCTCTAGGAACAGCCCATAGATCCTCCTTGTTGTAGAATACTCGAGCATCGCGCATGTGGTAAGTTTGATATACTGAAGCCTGGATATCGAACATATCCTCGGGATAACGCAGATGGACTCGCAAGGACTCAGGCATCTGTTCTGCGGAAACAAACAGTTGTGGGAAGATGGACTGGTAGGTCCTTATCAAGGCATCCTCTGAGTCGGTTATATAGAAGGTCACGTTACCATCATACGCATCAATAACCGCTTTCACGCTGTTGCGAATATAATTTAGTCCATCTCCAAATGGCTCAGAATAAGGATAGCGGTCAGTGGTGGTATAGGCGTCCTGTATCCAGAGCAACCTTCCGTCTATCACTACCAGATAGGGGTCACTGTCTAGCTTCAAAAAGGGGGCAAGGTGGTTCACCCTCTCCCTAATGTTTCGATAATATAGCACCCTACTCTCCGGCGTTAACTCGCCGCTAATAACAATATTTAAATCAGCAAATTGCCATGCATAGACCAATCGGCGGATGAAACTACCCATGCCAACTCCGCCTTTCCCCTCGTAGTAACCGTAGACATTCTCGTTACCCATAGGATAGTCGAACTCCTGGGTCTTTGTTTTCACAATTACGTAATTATTCGTCTTTTCGCCAAAGTATATCTGCGGTAGCTCTATATTAAAGCTACCGACGGGTGGTATATTCTTTACCAACAATATAGGCAACCCTTCTGTACTAATCTCATTAACCGGGCTCATGACAATACTGTAGCCGTGGGTATACTGTAATTTACGGTTGACCCAGGTCTGTGCCTCTGCAACCAATTTCTCCGCAGATAATTCTCGTGCTGATAACATGACCTGCCGGTACTCGCCATCGATAGTATAGCGGTCAACATCAACGTCATTGAAATCATAATAGGGGCGAAGGGACTGTGTCTGGTTATAGGTATCCTTTAGCGGACGATGGTCCCAGATTCTGATATTGCTGATTGTAACCTCGTTTTGTGCTACATCCTCATAGCTTGGTGCCTCCTCTGCAGGAAAGGACTGCTCCTCAACCAGCTTCAAGCCGAAGGCCTCTCGGGTGAACTCGATGTTATAGTCAATGTAGGGCTTCTCCCGAGCCAGCTCATTGGGCTGAACCTGAAAGCGCTGTACAACGGCGGGGAAGACAGTGCCAACCAGGATAATAGCTACTATCCATACACCGAGACCGTAAAGCGGCCAGCGTAAGTTACGTCTAAATACCGCAAGCAGAATAATTACTATAAAGATGAGTACTACGGCTAAAAGAATCCACTGTGCTGGAAGCTTGGCATGCATATCGGCATAGCCGGCTCCGAAGACCGTCCCACGACTGGAGAAAACCAGTTCCCAGATGCCAAGCCAGTAACCCCAGGCGAAGAGACCCAGGATGGCTATGACCAGTCCTCCAATATGGGCTAACACTGGCCTGGCAAAATCAAACCTGAACCGTTGCACACCATAACTGAGAAAGTACACCCCGATGATGCCAAGAAGGGTGACTATCAGTGCTCCCAGGAGCCAGCCACGCATTGAGTTAAGGAAAGGCAGCGAGAAGACATAGAAGCTAATCTCCCTATGGAAAACGGGATCGGTAATGCCAAAGGGCTGCCCGTTGAAGAACCGAAGCACAACTTCCCAATTGCTCTGAGCTCTTAGCCCAAAGATTATACTGAGCATTACCGTTCCTGTGATAATACTCCATTTAGATAATCGCTGTAGTCGACCTACTATAAACCAAGGCCAAAGATGTGCCTCCGCCTTAGGCGCCCAACGCGTAGCCAACACCAAGTTACCTAAAAACAACAGGCAAAAGATGATGGCTGCACAGAAGAAGATTAGCACCTTCGTTGTCAAGATAGTGGCATAGACGCTGCCATATTCCAAGCTGTCAAACCAGAGCCACTCAGTATAAAACCCCTTTAATATGTTTAACAGAATAAACAGAGCCATGACCCCAGCAATTATTAGGAATACCTTGGCAGTCGTCCATCTACGCTTAGCTGGTGGCTTAGGTTTCTGGTCTTCATTTTCAGGAAACCAGCGTTGCCATTGCTTATAAAACGAATTTTGTTTCCTCAAATCAACCTTCCTGGACAATGATTGATAAGACTATGCTACCGGAGAGCTTCAGTCGTATTCGGGCAAATCGACCTGTTTGTTCATCTCTTTTCGCCTAGCATCTACCGCTGCTATTTGCTTCATCCGCTCTTTAAGTAATACCTCCGGATTACCTATATGATAGTCCACCGGGCGTAGATAATTCAAGGCAGAATGCAGTCTATCTTGATTTAGGTATTGATTACTGGTAATTTCGTTATGTGCTCTGGGAGGTGAAATCTAAGGTAAAGAGGATAGTGCCACCGGAAGGTAAGGTCTATGTTGGTGATAACTGACTCGCATGGACATAGGGGGACTAATAGAACTATAGCTTGCAGTATAAATGTTTGCAGAACACATACTGAAGCTACCAGGCATAAAAAACTAAACTCCACGCACAGTCCGCCTACAGTTTAGCCAACTGCCACCCTAAAATAGTTAACCATTAAGTAGAGCTTTCGTCTCTACTCTTCGAGAACGCCGCCAGCTCCTGAATGGAAATTCAGGGTGAAGCGGATAGTACCACCGGAAGGTAGGTTCTGTGTCGGTGATGGTGTAATACTGGCTAGTGTAGCTCCCTTGGGTCCACCATGCTGATAGACCAGAGCATAATGTCCTGCAGGGCACCCACTAAAGCTATCGGGGATAGAAGAGCTTGAATCCACGTACGGTCCGTTCACGGCGTAGACAACTGCCCCTTCCCACGGTTGACCATCAAGTAGAGCATTAACCTCTATGGTACCGCTGCTGGCTTCTGAATGGAAATTCAAGGTGAAGCGGATAGTGCCACCTGCCGATAAGGACTGGGTTGGTGACGGTGATATGCTGGCTAATGTAGCTCCAGACGGACCACCAGAACGAT
>CAZMJZ010000051.1:0-9075 GCA_964566845.1 uncultured Dehalococcoidales bacterium
CTTATGAAGATTTGGGCACTGAGGCTATATTGCGACTTAATGTTGAGAACTTCCCAGCTATTGTAGCTAACGATATCTATGGAGAAGACCTGTTTTACCAGGGCAAAGCCAAATATCAAAGGAGGGAATAAGGGATGGATTGTATTTTCTGTCAAATCGTGGCTGGCAAGGTGCCAAGCGAAGTCATTTACCAAGATGAGGAAGTGCTCGCCTTTCGGGATATTAATCCCCAGGCGCCTGTACATCTGCTTATTATACCTAAAAAGCACATTCCCTCTCTTGTTCATGTGTCACAAGCCGATTCACCCCTCATAGTGCGTATGGTTAATATCGCCAATCAATTGGCAAAAAGGGAAGGTATTTCCGAAAGTGGGTATCGTCTGGTGATAAACTGTGGTGAGCAAGGTGGGCAGTTGGTGCCTCATCTCCACCTGCATCTTCTCGGCGGTAAAAAGCTCTCGAATGGGCTGGATTAACTAGTCTGTCAGCAAGCTGCTTAAACTAAGCTACGTAAACCCGTGCTACTATACCGAGGCAAAATAACAGGCATCCCAAAAGCCAGGCGGCTAGTCCAAGCTTCTTCCCCAGGTGATAAAAGAAGGGCTTCCTATTTAGCCAGATATGACCAAGAATTACGGCGGCTAGAATCAGGGGAAGCCAAATCACGAGTACTTCCGGAAAATTAATATTGGACTTTAGTATAGGCATATTCATTATTACTATGCCTAGCATACACCCGGCGAGGGCAAAGGTTACGAACTGGCGTAGTCCTCTCTTTGATGCTATAGGCTTGGTGCTGAAGTAGGAGAAGACGGCTTTCCTATTTAACCAAAAAATATGAACCAGTAGTAGTAAAACCCAGATAGAAAGGCAGGCAAGTTGAAGATAGCTCCAGAGGGTATGCTTCAGTGGAAAAGCCAACCCCAGAAAGCTTATAAAGAATATATATTCGGCAATAACTACACTCCGTCTCAAGGTTCTCCTCAAACTTTCTTGTCGGGAAACATACAATGGAGAATATTATCAGGATGAAGCTTGGCATTTAGTACGGTAAACAGCTATTGCGCTTGGCGATACTCTAAGAAGGTTAGCAATCCGGCAATGCTCTTGGCATCACAGATGTTGCCTGAAGTAATAAGACGGTAAACCTGGCTAATCGGTACCCTGGTTAACTTAATATTCTCAGTATCCTCGGCATATAATTGGTTAGGAATAAGGTCGGTAGCTAGGTAAAGGTAAAGGTATTCAGTACAATAACCCGGCGTGGAATAAAAACCGCCTAACCTCTCCACCGTTCTGGGTGAGTAGCCCGTTTCCTCGCTTAACTCACGCCGAACAGTAGCTACCGGGTCTTCACCAGGCTCAATGCCACCAGCCGGTATCTCCGTTAGCTCCTTATCCACTGGCTTACGAAATTGATTAACCAGCAGTACATTATCATTATCATCAATGGCGATAATAGCTACACAATCGCTATGCTCTATAATTTCTCTGGTGGTTTCCCTACTACCAGGCATTTCAACTGTGTCAATCCGTAGCTTTACAGCTCGTCCATCATATATTAGTTGGCTGGATACTGTCTTTTCCTTAGCCAACTTGGCCTCCATCTAAGTGATAGATAAGAGCTACCTCATCACAATTGGGGAATTTGGGGCAACGGTAGCACTCCCCCCAGACCTTGTGTGGCAACGCCGCTTTATCAACCTGGGAAAAGCCAGCCTTCTCAAAAAAGGTTGGTTTATAAGTTAAGCAAAAAACGGTGGGGATGCCCAGTTCACTTGCTTCCTTGAGACAGGCTTCTACCAGTTGAGCTCCGATTCCTTGTTCCTGGCTGTCCTTAGCTACAGCCAGTGACTTTATCTCGGCTAAGTCCGACCAGCTAACATGCAATGCAGCACAAGCAATCACCCGCTCATCCTGTCTAACTACGAAGTAATCCCTGATATTTTCATATATTTCGCTCAACGAGCGAGCCAGCATTTCACCCTTATCAGCAAAATAATTAATTAACCGATGCATCTGGAGTGCATCCCCGATTTTGGCTTTTTCTACTGAATTCAAACTATTGTTTCCCTTTCAACTTTTGCTCCAGAGAGCTATAAAAAGAGGCTTTGGGATGAATTCTCAAGAATTGAACTGTGTTAGAGCTAAGCTTTACTGTAATAACAGCGCCACTTGACAGGGGTAAATTAATATGACCATCAATGCTCACTGTTGCCTGGTGAACGGTGCTAATGCGTAGCTTAACTACCGTTGTGGATGGTAGCACTAAAGTGTAAGCTGGACAAAGATGAGGCACTATTGGTAATAGCAGGAATTCTTTGATTTGCGGATGAAGAATAGGTCCGCCGGCCGCCAGCGAGTAGCCAGTGCTGCCCGTGGCTGTAGCCACAATTACTCCGTCAGCCTTGTAGGTAGTCAGTGTCTCATTATCAATGCTGGCTTCTACATAGACTACACGAGCTATTGCTCCCCGCGCCATCACCACATCATTTAAAGCATAAAAAGTACGGGGTGGCTCCTGGTCATTGGGAGAGAACTCTGCCTTAAGCATAGCCCTCTCATCAATCCAACCCTCCCCAGCTAGCAAGGCAGGTAGCTTGTTCCTGACTTCATCGGTGCTGAGTTCGGTCATAAATCCTAGCTTGCCTAAATTTATCCCGGTAATAGGTATTTGGACGGGGAGTACCGCCTGAGCTGCTCGCAGAATAGTGCCATCACCACCGATACTAAGAATTAAATCAGTATCATTTGTTTGAGCCCTGGACTCCTCTCCTTCCCAGGCAGAACAAAGCCAGGAAGAAACACCGCTCAAGTTTAAGAACTCTTGCAGTTCCTTAGCCAGGGTATAGGCATCTTTATTCATAGGGTGATAGAGAATGCCAACTCTTTTCACAATGATAAGCCGCTTTCTAACCAGAAGACCACATGAGGTAAATGAAGTGTAACATTAGCATCTTGAGGTGTCAAGGCTATGTACTACCCTGATACCTTGGTGATACATGTCTCTTCTTTCAAGGTCGTAGAAGGTGGCGAATGTTTCTATCTATTCGTTATTGCGAGACACAGTTGAAGCCCTGGGCGAAGCGAAAAAGGAGCCGAATCAATCTTAATGGAGGTAGGACAACCATAAGATTGCTGCGCTTCGCTCGCAGTGACATATAAGAGAGGCTAAAGTGTGCCGCATTATGAGTAATTGTGTTTCCAGTCTATCTGAACGAAATAAGGTTGGAGGTTTGTAAATAATCTCCAAGCTATGTGCTTGCCAAGTAGACTCAAACCGAATACAATATGAATATATGGAGGCATCAGCTTGAGGGTTATTTTATATACGGGGAAGGGAGGGGTTGGGAAGACCACAGTTGCTGCCGCCTCTGCCTTGCGCTCGGCAGAGCTGGGTTATAAAACCATTATTCTCAGCACCGATAGCGCTCACAGCCTGGCTGATTCCTTTGACCTTGCCCTTGGGGATAAACCCCAACCTATTATTCCTAACCTTTGGGGACAGGAACCGGAAATATCACACACTATAGAAAATCGCTGGAGTACTATAGAGAGATGGATGTCGGCGCTACTGGCCTGGCGAGGGATGGAGAAGGTAGTGGCTGATGAGATGGCTATTCTTCCCGGGATGGAAGAGCTGGCAAATCTGCTGTATATTGTTGACTACCATCGGAGTGGGAAATATGAAGTCATTTTCGTGGATTGTGCTCCCACTGGGGAAACATTGCGTTTTCTTGCTTTCCCTGAGGTATTACATTGGTGGATGGAAAGGATGTTTCCAATTGGTCGTAAGGCAGCTAGTTTGGCACAGCCCTTTGTTAAGGCACTAACAAACATACCAATGCCCGATGATGAAGTCTTTGCCTCAGTAGAGAACTTGTATGTTGAGATTAATGAAATACGGGCTATTCTTAACAATAAAGATGTGACCTCAGTTCGCCTGGTGGTCAACCCCGAGAAGATGGTAATCAAGGAAGCCCAGCGCACCTTTACCTATCTTAACCTCTATGGTTATCTCACTGACCTCATTATCTGTAATCGTGTCATCCCAGATAAAGTAGATGACCGGTATTTTAGCTTCTGGAAAGAGAGCCAGAGCAAATATCGGGGGGTGATTGAGGAGTGCTTTGCTCCTCTTCCCATTTCTGTCATACCCCTTCTCGACCGGGAGGTGGTAGGAATTCCCATGCTTGAAGTTGTAGCTGATGCCCTTTACCTGGAAGATGACCCCACTAGGCTTTTCTTTAAGGGGCAGGTTCAAGATTTACAAAAGGAGGATGAACATTATATCCTCACCTTGTTTCTCCCTCTCATTGAAAAGGGAGACATCTCTCTGATGCAGAGCGGTGATGAACTAATTATTCGGGTTGGAAACTTCAAACGGAATATCATCCTCCCCCATACCCTAGTTGGTTTAACTGCTACCAAAGCAAGATTTGATGGGGGTAAGCTGAGAGTCGAGTTTGACCCACAGGAAGGAGGTGAAAGGCATGGTTGAAAAGGTTTTTGAAGTTGAGTATAACCCGGGAGAGGAGGTAGTATTGCGCTTCAAAGCACCAATACTCTCCGTTGTGCCTGAGGCAACCTTGGGTCATTTTAGAACAGCCCACAAAGAAATGCTCTTAGCCCTACGCAGCTTGCTTGATAAGGCAATAGAACGAGCTGAGGAAGCTGAAAAGACCCAAGCCAAGGAGAGAACCAAGATAGAGGTTGAGTGAGTCAACCCCCAAATTCTTAACTTGCTAACCCTATTCCTTTTCTAGTTCATCATTAGCCTGATTGCATAAGAAGGAGGGCTATGCCGGCACCGAGCATAAGGATACCGATTCCCAATAAGATATACAGGATGCGAATGCGTTGACTCATTTCTTACTCCTTCGCCTTCTACCCTCTACTTTTGTCCTCTGCTTATCATAAGTAATTTTCATAAGTCGTTTTATCGCCCTACCCGACTTAAACCTATTTAGATTAACAAACCCCCTAGTTCTGCTAATTGATTACTTGTCCTCATTGCCTGTTAAAGTATCCCCTTGTGGCAATTCTTCAACATGGGTTTCACCATTAAGGAGTTCTAATCGGCTGCTGAGCTTGGTTAATTTAATCTCAGCTTCGTTATGCTTTCTGGCAGCATTATAGATATGCCTGCCTATTAGCTCATAATCCTCCTGAAAACCCTGAAGTTCACCCTTGAGACGTTCTAACTGTCCTAGTATTTCCCGGGCGAATTTTTCGACTTGTAATCCCTTCAGCCCAAGTACAATAGCTTGTAAGTAAGCATAAAAGGTATTTGGTGACACAAGAAATACCCTCTTTTGACGACAATACGAATATATATCACTTTCTTCGCCGGGTTGGGAACCCCGAACAACCGACTCGTAATAGAGATTTTCGGCAGGAATATATAGTAGGGCAAAGTCAAATGTGCCTTCATCGGGCTGGATGTACTGGCTGACATCTTCAATATGCTTCTTAATGGTACGCGTGAATTGCCTTCGTAAGCGAATTTGCTCGTCTTGAGATTGGGTTGTAACCATTCGCTCGAAATCCTCTAGTGGAAAGGGAAACTTAGCATCGATAGGGACTAAATTTTCGCCGACTCGCACTACTGCGTCTACAATTTTACCGTTTTGGAATCTGTATTGTAGGGAATAAGACCCTGAGAAGTGGTTCATCAGCAGGGTCTCCAGTCCAACTTCACCAAATTCACCTCTGAACTTGGGTGCTCGTAGCGCCTCTTGTAAGCTGGAAATGCTCTTGCCCACCTCCTCAATATCCTTTGTTCTCTTGGTTAATTCTCCTAACCGCTCTCGCAAGTCGCCAAAAACTCCAACGCTACCTTCTACCTTTTCTCCAACCATTTTGGATAAGGTCTCACCCTGCTCTTTCCACCTCTGCCGTCCCCGAAGTCTGTCCCAAATAAAGAAACCTACTAAAATAACTAGAAGGACAATTATCACAATTTCCATTGTTATCTCTAAGTATTTCCCATTGGGCTTTCTAGCAGCAACTACTTAACTCCATTATACACCCTAAATCAGCTAGAAAAGAAGTCGTTTATCAAGGGAAGGTTGAAGGGGCGAAGCTCACCAGAGGCGACTCTGTCGACCCCTTTAAAAAGGCTCAAAGATGAACATTGCTCATCATAAGTAGTATCGCCTATAATTGGTTGATTCGGGTGCAGAAATGACAGCCTGAAAAGTCATACTGATAGTTTTAGGCGCTATTTTATTGTGGCTTGCTTTGGTTCGTGTATTCAGAAAGTTTTATCACTTCCCGGCTCCAGCATTTATCGGACGGTTCTTAGATAGTGGTTACAGGCGCCGGGTGCAACCACCGGATAATTTAATTGAGCGTAGCGGTGTTAAACCGGGTATGATAGTAGTTGACCTCGGCTGTGGTAGTGGTGCCTTTACCCTCTTTGTGGCTAGGGCAGTAGGAGAGCAGGGTAAAGTCTATGCCGTTGATATCCAACCGGCGATGCTAAAGCAGCTAGAACATAAACTGGCTAAAGCTGGAAATCAGGATATTAAAAATATTGAACTGAAACAGGCTAACGCTTATGACTTACCCTTTGAAGAAAATTCCATAGACCTCGTATATATGGTAACCGTGCTTCCAGAAATACCTGATAGAGGTAGAGCCCTGCGGGAAGTAAGAAGGGTGTTGAAACCCGGTGGCATTCTCGCCGTAACCGAGTTTCTGCCTGACCCGGATTATCCTCTGCGCTCGACTACCATTAAACAATGCCAGCATCAAGGATTTGTTCCGGATGATAATCTAGGTAATTTGTGGAATTATACGGTAAGATTTAAGAAGCCGCTATATAAAAACTTTATCTCAGGTCATGCCACTAGCTAACTAGCAAAGAGGATATATAGTTGACATCACTTTTTAGGATTAAGGATAGGCTATTTTACGGTTGGGTGGTGGTAATAGTTTTTTTTGCTATTCAGGCTATTCTTTTGGGGACCAGCACTTCTTTCGGCGTCTTCTTTAAATCCATAGCGGGTGAGTTTGACTTGAGCCGAGCCACAACCTCAGCAGTTTTCTCTATTTCGATGCTGCTTTTATGTGTATTTAGTGTTTTAGGTGGTTTGGCTTTAGATAAATACGGACCGAGGATTGTCCTCTTCTTTATGGGTTTGTTTACTGGTTTGAGCTTGTTACTAACCAGCCAGGTCAACGCCACATGGCAGTTATTCATAACTTACAGCCTGTTACTAGCTATGGGAAGTGGTGCCACATATGTGGTGACAATGTCAACGGTTTCCAGGTGGTTTGATAGAAAACGGGGATTGGCGGTGGGTATTGCTGGTTCGGGAGGAGGGATGGGATTAGTGGCTATGGCTCCGTTTGCCGCCTACCTTATTTATAACTTCGATTGGCGTATGGCATATATCGTAATGGGACTAGTTGCATGGGTAATCATAATTCCCCTATCCCGGCTATTAAAAAGGGACCCGCAGGAGATTGGATCTCTACCTTATGGGATAAGCTCAGATTCAAAGGCTATAAAAGATAAAGAAGATAGTATCCAGCCGTTTGGTCTTTCAGTACTACAGACATTCAGAACCAGGAATTTCTGGCTTGTGATGCTTATCTGGTTATTATTTGCTTTTTGCATGCTTCTGGTATTAACCCACATTGTACCTCATACAACGGATATAGGTTTTTCGGCCGGGGAGGCAGCGGCCGTCCTCAGTCTGATAGGTGGGGCTAGAGCTGCAGGCATGGTACTACTGGGTAGTGTTACCGACAGGATAGGCAGAAAAAGGACGGCTGTTGTTTGTACACTGTTTCAGGCTGGGGCTATGGTATGGCTAGTCTGGGCGCAGGATTTGTGGATGCTCTACTTTTTTGCCATAGTTTATGGTTTAGCCAACGGGGGTCTTCTTTCTTCTACGACAGCGTTTCTTGGTGACACCTTTGGGTTAGGTAAAATTGGTTCAATATTAGGTGTACTGGATATTGGTTGGGCAATCGGAGCAGCTACCGGACCGTTTGTAGGGGGGCTTATTTTTGATATTAATGACAGCTATTCAGTAGCTTTCTTAATCGGGGCAGCAGCTATGGCGATAGTAGCTCTGCTTATAGTTCTGATTAGGCGAGAAACGGGAAGAAATTTTTAAGGGTGGGCAAAGCCAGTAAATATCTTCCAATTGTGATTGAGTAGTTAAAAACCGAACATCTTGGCGGCTGCTTCGGCTAGCTTCTGAATTATGTAGCCAGGGATAATGCCTAGTAGTAAGACGCCCAGACAGGAGACGGAAAGAGCTACCCTTAGCGCTCCAGAAGAGGGTACTTTTCCCTCAGAAGCTGGCTCACCCAGCCACATTACCTTGACTACGCGGAGATAGTAGTAGGCGGATATTACACTATTTATTACGGCAATAACCACCAACCATAATAAGCCATGATGCACTGCCCCACTGAAGATGTAGAACTTAGCCATAAAGCCGGCGGTGAGCGGTATGCCAATAAGAGAAACAAGGCACAATGTCAAACTTAAGGCCAGTAGTGGTTCTCGTTTACTCATGCCAGAATAATCCTGAATGAGGTCACTATTAAGCTTATTTGAGATGGCGATAATGGCAATAAAGGCTCCCATGTTAGCCACTGCATAGCTAGCTAAAAAGAAGAGAACAGTGCTCCGCCCAACCGTATCAGCCACTGGAGACAAGCCCACTGTGGCTAATCCCACCATAAGGTAGCCTGCCTGAGCTATGCTGGAGTAACCTAGCATTCGCTTGATGTTGGTCTGGGGGAGGGCAACTATATTGCCCAGGGTCATACCAATAGCGGCCAGCACAGCAAAGATTAATCCCCAATCCAGACTCAGCCATTGTGGTAAGCCAAAGGCAGAGTAAAAAACCCGCAAGATAATGGCGAAGCCAGCAGCCTTGCTAGCCACCGAGAGATAGGCAGTTATTGGTGTCGGTGCCCCTTCATAAACATCAGGCACCCACATCTGGAAGGGGACAGCCGCAATCTTGAAGCCGAAGCCAGCTACCAGTAACACTATGCCAGCGTGAAGGATTTGTTCTCGACGATAATGGAGGTAATTTTTGGAAT
>CAZMJZ010000052.1:0-8895 GCA_964566845.1 uncultured Dehalococcoidales bacterium
AGAACATAATTCATAGTCCCTACTTGCTTTACCAAGCCCTTAAGCTCCATCATAGCCAGGGTGCTGCTTACTGTTGACATTGGCAGACTACTGCTGCGGCAGACCTCATCAATATGGGTCGGTTCGGCACAGAGCTGCTTTAATAACATGGACTCGGTGTCAGAAGCCGGTATAACCTCTTTAATCTCTATCTGGTGAGCTACAGCCGTCAGATTCAATTCCTCTAAAATATCAGTATAGGCACTAACCAACTTCGCCCCTTCTTGGATTAGGTGATTAGTACCTCTACTGGCTGGTGACAGAATACTACCCGGAACAGCGAACACTTCTCTATTTTGCTCCAGGGCTAGATGAGCAGTAATCATAGCCCCACTAATCTCACCAGCTTCAACGACTAGAACCCCCAGGCTCAGTGCACTCATTATTCGGTTGCGCCGGGGGAAGTTATCCGCTTTGGGTCTGGTGCCTAAGGGATACTCACTTATCAGAGCGCCTTGCTGAATAATACTACGAGCTAAATTTGCGTTCTCAGCGGGGTAAACAGTATCAAGCCCACAAGCAAATACAGCAATGCTTCTGCCACCGGCGTCTAAGGCACTACGGTGAGCTATGGAGTCAATTCCTTTAGCCAAACCACTGACAATGGTGATTCTGCTTCGGGCCAGGTCAGCTACTATTTCCTCTGTTACCTGCCGCCCGTAAACAGTAGCCCGACGGGTACCGACCACTGCCAGGCACCACTCATCCTCGGGGAGTATAGAGCCCCGAACGTAAAGGAGTGGTGGATAATCATATATTTCTTTAAGTCGGGATGGATAATCCTCGTCATGCCAGGTAAATACCTTTACCCCATAGCGGTCCAGTTTTTCCATCTCTGCCATCAGAGAAATCTTGGATTGCCACGAGGTAATAGCATGTATTGAGCTGCTATCCAGACCAGCCTGTTTTAAATCAGACGGGCTAGCCTGCCAGGCATGTTCCAGACTGCCAAAGTAATTTTCAAGCTGGGTTAACTTGACCCGACCGATGCCGGGTATAATATTAAAGCCTACCCAGTATTTAATGTCTTTATTACTCATCTCTAAGGCAGTGCCATTCTAGCACAGGGATAAATTGGAGACAATGTTGAGCTTGTTGCGAAATGGGTTTTTGATAGCGCACCTACAAATAATAAAAGAGTAGACAGGATAACCCGACGGCTAATTGTTAAACTGCATTATAGGGCGCAATCCGTATCAATTCTCTCACTAGTGACCTTGAGGAAAGAATTGAGCATTAGATTGGTGATTCCCTCCCTTGACTTCACATAAACTCACCTATATAATCTGCGAACAAGAGTTAACCTTCAACGAAATAAGGGAAAATGGGTGACACTCTGTTCTTAATATTGTTCTGGTCGGGACCTATTGGGCTTGGTATTGGCCTTGCCCTTATAGGCACCTTCGTCTTGTTACTCGCAAAAGCTGATGAGATAAGTAAGCGAACAAAGGCATTTGTTAAGGAAAAGGGACTAGAGAAGAAAAAGGAATAACTACTTCCGGCAAACGCATATTACTTTGTTACCGTAAAAGGCGAGTTCATCGCGGGTATAGACAGAAAAGTCAAGACCTAGAAGAATGGACTGAGGTAGTAATGTCCCTCTAAGCTTCTATAGTGAAGTCAAATCATCTAGCAAGTGGTAGTTTCTTTCTTAAAAGGAAGTGGCGGAGAGGGTGGGATTCGAACCCACGGTAGCCAAAGGCTACACGCGCTCTCCAGGCGCGCCTGTTAGACCACTCCAGCACCTCTCCATCATAGTTAGATAAGAAGTCAGATTATATTCTATCTTTCCTTGTTATAATATACTTCGCTGGTTGGCGGAGAGGGCGGGATTCGTTTATTCCGAGCGAAGTCGAGGAAAACCCTTAATTAGGTTCTCCTTTTTTATCTTAGACCAGCCCTTAATTTGCTCCTCTCGTTTTCTCGCTTCGGAAACACTATCATATTTTTCGCTATAAACCAAGCTTACAGGTCTCCGAAAGTGAGTATATTTCGCTCCGCTTCCTCTATTGTGCTCTTTTAAGCGAGCCTCTAAATCATTAGTAATTCCAGAATATAGAGAGTTATCTCTGCACCTGAGAATATAAAAATACCACTCCTGGTCCATTATTACCCTTTTGATTGCACTCAGGGTAAACTCCTTCGACTCATTTCATTCGCTCAGGGTAAACGGAGAGGGCGGGATTCGAACCCACGGTCGCTAAAGGCGACACCGCTTTTCGAGAGCGGCACCATAAACCACTCGGACACCTCTCCCAGCTTCAAATTCTACCCCAAAACCACCCTCGGAGGCAAATTTGCCGACATTTTGCCGACATTTTTCTGGAGAACTTCATGTTCAAAGCTCTCATCAAATTGGCGTGCCGCCGCTTCCTGAAGACCAGGTAATACATGGCTATAGATATCCAGGGTTGTGGCTACAGTGCTGTGGCCCAGGCGCTCCTGGACAATCTTGGGATGAACCCCTTGCTGTAGCAGGATTGTGGCGTGAGCATGGCGCAGGTCATGAAGCCGCACCCCCCGTAGTCCGATGGATCGAGCGATTTCCTGCAAAGCCCTGCTAACAGTATTGGGCCTGAGTGGCTTGCCATCAGGCTGGGAGAATACCAGGTCCGTGGGTGCCAGTGGCTTCCCAAGCAATTTCCGGGTATGTTCCTGTTTCAGCTGGTGCTCCCAGAGCAGAACCGCCAGTGAAGGTGATAATGCTATCTGGCGCCGGCCGCGCTTGCTCTTTGGCTCTCTGAAGATATATTCTCCATTACGAAGCTGTTGTAGTGTCTGTACCACCGACAGCGTTGACTTCTCCATGTCAACATCGCCCCACCTTAACCCGAGCAGCTCACCTCGACGTAGCCCGGTATAGGCGTCGGTAAAGAAGAGAGCATAGTATGTCGTTTCTTTGGCAGCCTCCAGGATTAGCTGCACACGGTTTGCCCCCACCATAGCTGGTTTCTTGCTCTGTCCATGGGGTGGGGTAACGGCCTCGGCCGGATTGCGGATCAGGATACCTTGCCTTACCCCATACCTCAGGCTTTCATAAAGGATCCTGTGATGCTTATGGACCGTCAATGCCGATAAGCCCCCCTTGCCATCTCGGCGCCCTGTCTCTAGGGCTTGGGCATAGTATTTCTGAATATGGTGTGGTTGTAAAGCTAACAGCGGAAACGAACCAAGGGCTGGGATAAGGTGAACCCTCACGATTTCCTCATACCGTTCACATGTTCTAGGCGCGGTATTTGGACTGGCATAGTCCCGGAGCCACTCCCCAAGGAACTGGGCGACCGTGAGTCGGCTAGACCTGACGTAGGCGCCTTGCTCAAGAGTATGTAATAACTCGTGCATCCGTTGCTGGGCTACCTTTTTAGTACCCTTAACACTCTCAAAGTGCCGTAAGCGCTTGCCTGTCGCCGGGTCTCGGCCAATATCGATGCAAACTTCCCAAGAACCTTTACTTCTTTGTCTAATGCTCCCTTTCATAACTATCTCCTTCCCTTAGGTTTTCAAGACTGTGCCCACTTATTACGCAGGGCACAGCTCACACCGAGTGCGAAGTATCAGCGGGGTCAGCTTGACCGGGTTCAGAATTTCACGGAGTTTCTCAGTCGCGTCTTTCATTGTGCGAACCTCATCTTGTAACGACTCCACCATCTCTCCTCTGTGTAGTTTATTAGCCGCCGAATTACATATGCTAGTTACCTTCTCGGCTAGACTCTTGTCGGTGACGCCGCTGAAATTAAGCACTGTTTCATCTCTGGACCTCACATATACCTCAAAGTAGGGTCCTCTGCCCTTTGATATGGTTTGAAACCAAGAGCCTTCTGCCTCCTGCTTTTTCTGGTGAATGTCTCGCCATATTTCCCTAAGCACTGCTTCCGCCATCTTTTTCGCGGGGTCATCCTCTCTACTTTCCTCCTTGACCCTCAGCAAGAAGTTCGTCTCTCGTTCCTGTTTGAGAAGATTGTTTACCACCTCGCTGGTTTCTTTTCGAAGCTTAGGGACAATCTTGGCACACTTGTCCCGAGTCCCTTTCCACTCCTCTAAGGCATCCCATCGTATTCCTTCACCACGAGTGTGGTCCTGAAGGCACTTAAAAAGCAGCTGGTTCTCTAGAATATTGAACTGCGGGTCTCCCATAAGGAAACATTGCGGGTCTCCCATTGTGTAGATATGCATTTGGGACAGGTTGTAACGCTCCTGGGGCTCGGAGGATACGTAGACCCCACGCCAGAGCAGATTCTGCTGCCATAGCCAAGCAAAAAACTGTTCAGCATTCTTCTCCATATCAGCAATCGAAGATGGTACACTCAGATTGGTCACTACGGACCCGGCCAGTGTGGTGAGTGACTTCAGGTGGTCAAGGAATGCTTTTGCGGCCACATCTTTGCGGGCTTCCCTCAGTACCTCTGGGGATTGGCTGTGCTTCCACGTTTCGTAGGCACGCTTCGCGGTTCGCCGGTTAATCCCTGTCTCATGCTGGATTCTTAACCAGCTGGTACCAAGTTTTTTTAACTTTATCACTCTGTCCAGTTCCTCAGGTGTTAATTCTATTTTTTTCATTGTGTGCCCTCTCCATAGCTGTCATCGGACAATTGGTCAATATGTGCTAATTCTATTTTATTCACGGTCTGCCACCTCCATAGCTGTCATTGGTCAATTGGTCTATTTTGTGTCAAAGAGCTGGTTGCTATTGACAGATGTTTGGTCATACATTATTATACAAGTAATCAAATAAGTTTGTCAAGGGGTTATCATGGTTGAGATAAGAGATTCTTAAAAGAGACGCTATAAAATGCGGGCTGTTGGCCAAGACGGCCTGAATATCGTTGTCTCAATCCCCAGGGTAGTTATCGAGAGAGAAGCAGAAAAGCGCGGTGTGACCGTTGGGGAATTCCTGGAGCAATTTAAGGCGGTAGCTCAGTTTGATAACTTTGAGGGGATTATCTACACCTTTGAGGAAACCATGGAAGAGAAACTGCCTTAGTCAAGCTAAGAGGGAGGAGATTGACAGTGGGAAGTAGCAGTGAGGCATTAGTTCTGACCCCTGATGAGGCGCGCAGGCTGCTTAAGTGCTCGCGTGGCACAATTTATGAAGAAATTCGTAAGGGCACCATACCTTCAATCCACCTTGGTAGAAAAATTCTCATCCCAAGAGCAGCTCTCCTGAAAATGCTCGAAAACGCCGGCGGTGATAGTGCAAGCCCTAAAGGATGAAAAAGCCCGGGCTTGGGGACTCGGGCCGAGACGGAGAGACTGGAAGGAGTGAACACTTAGCTTGAATGATTGACGTTAGGGCTCTCCCGAAAGTCTCCTAAATAAACCAGGAAAGGAGCCCGGGGAATGCCTAAAGGTGATAGGGAGATACTAAAAGCGGACCCTGAGGATGGGACTACCCCGATTGCCAACCTTCTATTAGAGGCACTGGCTCTGGCTCATCTGAGTGGTGAAGAAAAAGGGGCTGTTTTATTTTTATTGCGGCGAACCTATGGGTGGGATCTGGTGGAGGGTCGGCGCAAAACTGAAGATAAAATTACCCTAACTGAGTGTGCACTAGCCTTAAACACTAATCCTCAATATGCTTCTAGGGTGATAGCTGCCCTAGCCCAGAAGAGGGTGATACTGCGTAGGGACTTAGGGCAAGGCAAAGGTTATGCTTATTCCATGAATACAAGGGTCAACCAATGGGATGAGGGTTGTCTAAATAGTGAAGAGTTATCTAAAAGGTATAGTGAAGGGTTATCTAAAAAGTATAGGGTACCCTCTACTAAAAAGATAATCCCCCCAGATATTAGTTTAGCTATGGCTAAAGAAAGTATTAAAGAAAGTATTAAAGAAAGTACTTCTACTAAAGTAGAAGGGGATAAATCACCCGACTCCTTAGCAGATCAGACACCAGCAAGTAGATATCTCTTTGAGAAAACAGGGAGGAAACGCTGGAAGAATCTGGTGCAGAAGGAGGAGTTTGAGAAAGTTGAGGCCCAGGTCGGCGAGGCCCGGATGAAAGAAGCTATAGACTGGGCGCTGCTGTCGGGCATTTCCAATGTTAAGAGTATATTAACGGCGGCCAAGAAAGGAAGCAAACATGGTGATGCAGGAAGGGGACCAGGGCCGGGGTGGGGAGCCCCAGCACATAGGCAAGATCATCACGCAGCTGCAAGAGAGGCAGGCTGGCAGGTCGGGGAAGACGATGAGGGGGGCGATGACACCAGAGACCAAGATTGAAGAGTGTGAGTGTAACACCTGTGGTGATAAGTTCCAGGGGGAGGTCTTCTTATACACCAATTTCAAGCCACCCAGAGAGATCCGCCCGTCCGAGTGTCAAAAATGCAAGGCTGAGCGGGAAGACAGGGAGGAACAGGAGCGCCAGGAAAAGCTAGAGCAGGAGAGGCAACAGATAAAGGGAAAGTGGCGGGCGTTGGCTAACCTGCCCCAGGGGCTACAGTGTACCAGGTTCGAGGAATGGGATAAGAAGCGTCATCGGTACGCCTATGAGGTCTGCCTTAAGTGGGCCGAGAACTTTGACATAGAAAACCCCTGGGTATCACAGTCCCTACTACTCTACTCAGAAGTGCCCGGTGTGGGGAAGACGAGCCTGATGGTGTGCATAGCCAATTACATTATAGATAACTGGAAGGGCGACCCCGGCAAAGCGGCACTGCCGATCCGGTTTGAGAGCGGCCCGGGTCTCGTCAGGCGAATCAGAAATACCTATAACCTGCGGAAGGACGATGAGTCCCATGAGCGGGAGGAGGACATCTACAACCAGCTCTCGGGAGTGAGGATTGTCATTCTGGATGATGTGGGTAAGGAGACACCATCAAGGTTTACCCGCGAGGTCTACTGGTACTTAATAAACGAAAGGCTGACGAAAGGGCTGCCGGTCCTCATCACCTCCCGACTGCCCATCGAGGGAGACAATTCCCTGGCCGAGCTAATGGGTGTAGATACGGTTGACCGCATCTACGGGATGTGTCGGGGTAAGTATGAGTCTCTCAAGGGGCTGAGCTACAGGAAGGAGAAGAAATTGCCGTAGAGGCATGCTCATATTGTAAACACTTAAGGATAGGAGCTTGGAAGGTGATTCTGAGGGTACGATCATACTGATGGTAGGTGCCGGAAGGGTAATTGCAGGTCTGAGCAACGAACGAAAGGAGAGGCTACTGGAGGAGTTGGTGCTGAGGATACTCATAGCTGAATTCGTCGGGAGGCAGTACAACAAGGGGCTATTCAGCTATGCGGTCAGGAAACTTGAAGGAAGGTAGATGAGTGAGATGAAAGCCGCACTTTATGCCAGAGTCAGCACGGTGGACAAAGACCAAAACGTGGAGGTCCAGCTCTCCAAGCTCCGGGAGTACTGTCGCGAGATGGGCTGGATTGTTTACCGCGAGTATGTTGATGAAGCCTCGGCTGCTGACTTCTTGGGAAGAGTAGGCTGGAAACACCTGATGAAGGACGCCGCTCTACACAAGTTTGATGTGGCGCTCGTCTGGAAAATAGACCGCGCCTTTCGCTCCGTTATTCACGCTGCCAATACTTTGAGCATGTTGAGGGGTTACCGGGTGGGCTTTCGGAGCTACACGGAGCCATCTATTGATACCACCACCCCACATGGTGAATTTATCTTTAATATTATGGCGGCAGTGGCTGCACTCGAGAGGCAAACGATAAGTCAGCGAGTCCGGGCCGGGATGGACTATGCAAAACAGCATGGAACCAGGTCGGGCAATAGGATCGGTCGGAAAAGATACGATATCCCCTTCACAATTGTTTGTAAAGCCTTACGGGCTTGCTGTGGCAATTATTCAGCCGCGGCAAGATGGTTAATGGATGAAACTGGCATAAACAAGCTGACCCCGGGTTTTGTCTGGATGAGGGTTCACCGGGAGGGTAAAACCTTGGAGGATATTATGGGTCAGCCTTTACAAAACCTAGACCATGAATCGGGCCAAAAACAGCTAGGGAAAAAGGGTTGAGAAAACGGCGTTACAAACCAAGTCTTTTGTGAAAGGAAACCCCGGAGCAAAAGTAATTAAAAATGGAGAGGGAAGAGCGAGGTAAGCAATGCCTGGAGTAACACTCATAGAATCGGAGCAGGTGGAGAGACTCATTGCTGCTGCCACCAATCCCAGGGATAAGGCCTTTATTGCTCTTTTGGCAAGAACTGGCATCCGTATTTCCGAAGCTATTGAGCTTAAGACAAGTGATATTGACTTCCAGAGAGGAATACTGACAATCGTGCACCTTAAGGAAAAGTCAAGACTGAAGTGCCCGCACTGTAGGGGGAGTTTGGGTAAAAGACACCTCTTTTGCCCAAGTTGTGGAAACAAGGTAGACAAAGCTATACGGGAAAAGGTTGAGCAACAGCGACAACGAATGATACCTATTGACCATAATACATTACAACTGATAGACGAATACCTCCAATGGCGGCAGAAGTTCCCTTATCGTGGCCCGGTGGTATTTCCATTTAGCCGTCAACGCGGCTGGCAACTCGTCGAAAAACTCGGTCGGCGTGCAGGGATAAAGGGACTCCATCCCCACAGCCTACGTCATTTGCTGGCTACAACATGGGTAGGTAAAGGTCTTGATGTGAAGAAACTCCAGGTGTTACTTGGCCATGCAAGTATAGCCACTACCATGGAGTATGTTGATTCTAATTTTGAGCAACTGAGGACCGAATACGAGAAGCTATGGGAAATCAAAGAAGATGAAAAACCAGAGACCAAGGATTAGGAAAGCGAAGAAAGCGCCAACCAGGGAGAGGAAACCCAGGACCCCCCCTCAAATAACCATTCCTTGGGGAAGAGGCGCTAGTGAGTATCGCCCTGGCCTCTTTACAAAACAGTATTTTGAAAAGCA
>CAZMJZ010000053.1:0-8655 GCA_964566845.1 uncultured Dehalococcoidales bacterium
GAGTAAGCCAGTGGTATCCCGGCTCGGTGAAGCGCTCTTTGCCACAGGCGCATTATATCCAGGTGAGAGATGAACTTTAACTCTTCTCCTCGGCCGAATCTAATCCTCAGACGCTGCATGTTCTTCCTTGGTCAATAGTATCTCCTCAATTTTTACCCCTCGCATTTTTGTTATCACCAGCTTCAAGTCCTTATACTTTAGTTGTTCGCCCCGTCTAGGTATACGTCCTAAAAGGTCAAGGACAAAGCCAGCTACAGTTTCATAATCTCCATCGGGCAACTCCAGTTCCATCTCTTCATTGACTTCCTCAATACGCATGCTGCCATCGATTTGGAAGGTATATTCATTGATTACTTCATAATCCTTTTCCACTGCGGCTAGCTCATCTCCTACCGGACCTACAATTTCCTCGACTAAACGGCTGAGACTGGCTATGCCTGCCGTGCCACCAAACTCATCTACAACCACGCACATCCTATAGTTTTTATCGCGCATCTCGGCAAAGAGTTCGTTTATGCGCTTGGTTTCGGGGGTAAAGTAAGCAGGTCGGACTAGGTCATCAATGACACTCTGGTCACTGATAGTGCCCTTAGCCTGAGCCATAAGCACATCCTTCACCGATAGGATTCCAACAACATTATCCATATTCTCCTGATATACCGGAAAGCGGGATAGAGGAGATTCAGCATAGAGGGTAAAGAAATCGGCTAGTTTAGAGCCTTGCTCTATACATACTACCTCCGGACGCGGCACCATAACCTCGCGGACTGGTCGGTTGCCAAAGTCAAAAACCTTGTGTAGCATCTCAGCCTCAGTCTCCTCTACCGTTCCCTCTTTATGTCCCACTGATATCATAGTGCGAATTTCCTCCTCACTAGCCAGAGACCTGGGCACCGGTGCCCCTCCCAACAGTTTACTAAATCCTGAGGCTATCCAGCTCAACACTACCACGAAGGGAGTAAACAGCCATGATATTACCTCTATCGGGCGAGCAAAGAATAGAGATAGCCTCTCAGCATGCTGGGTAGCTATGGTTTTAGGAGTAGTCTCACAAAATATCAGGAGAATTATGGTTACAACTATGGTAGCAATGAGAATACCTTGCTCCGGCCAGAATTTAATAGCTATAGCAGTAGCCAGGGCAGCGGCGGCTGTATTAACAAAGTTGTTGCCCAGAAGGATGGTTGATAGCAGTCTCTCCGGGCGCTGGAGCATCTTGGCTACTCGGTCTGCCCCATTTACCTTGGTATTGACCATATGCTCCATCCTTATTCTCTGTAAGGCAATAAAGGCTGTTTCTGAGCTGGAAAAGAAAGCTGATAATAGAAGACAAACAAAAAGAAACACTAAATATAGTGTTTCAACACCGGACATATAGCATCACCCCACTCTAAATATTGATTAAGACCCTAACTAACCCTTTCTATCATCATATCATTGGCTAATAGGAGTGTCAAAGAGGTATGGTAGTTTTACTTATTAAGAGTGGGGCGAAATGCAATTCATCCATTTTTAGCGTATCCGGCTACAGTCCACTTTCGTTTTTCATCTCTTTCCTGAACTTGAAGACTCTGCCCTCTTTTCCCACAAAGGAGAAGAACCCATCCTTCACCACACGCTCTTTAGACCAGGAAGCGAAGCTCTGTACTGCCAGGGCTCCGCCTGGTCTTAGCACTCGATACAACTCTGGCAATACCACAACCAGTGGTAGGCAGTGAATAACGCCGAAAAGCAAAACCAGGTCAATACTGTCAGTGGGTAATCCTGTCTTTGCCGTATCGGCAATTCTTACTTTTACATTGCTTAGAATTGTCCTCTGTAGCTTCTCCTCTACCGTCTTTATAGCAAGTGGATGCAGGTCAATAGCATGGATACAGCCATTGTCACCCACTAGCTCTGCCGCTGGAATAGTGAAAAATCCCGGCCCACAGCCAACCTCCAACACCTGCTGACCCAGTTGAGTTCCGGCTGCCTCCAAGGTATTGATTGGACTATCAAAAAGACGCCGTAACGGGTTATCATGAATGAGGGCCATGCATCTAAAATGAGAATAGCTCATCGGGTGCCTGTCAGCCATCTATATCACCTCCTTCACTAATATCTGCCAGCTTTAAATCAATCAGGGTATCCACAAAGAAATGTGCTGCTTCCCGTAAGTCGTCTAAGGCTTCATGCTTGGTCTTACCCAAACTGATAACTATAGGTTGCCAACAGATATAATAATTTTGATTTTCCTCATCAAATTCTATTTCAACGCCGTTAGCGCTTGGCTCTATTATCCCTTTCTCCATCATAATAATTACCCCCTTTCTTGTTTGATTATGCTCCATATTTGGCTTTCTCTTTAGCTATCACCTCCATATATTAAAGTAAGTACTTACAAAGTATTTAATCTGTTAAAAAAGGTTGTCTGAGTAATAGAACAACCTCCGGTATGGTCTGTCTTATGTTTTTATCCCGTCTAAGAATATACTCACTAAGGTTCCGACCGTTTCCTCATCCGAAAAAGGCAGCGGTGGTCCACTTATGGATGCCTCTTGGTCAGCGACATACATAAATATTGTCTCCACAAACAGTTGAGCTGCAATCTGGGCGTTGACCTTGTTAAATGCTGCCTCATTTATCCTCTTCTGAATATAGCCACCCAAAAGCTCAGGCAAAGGCGGTCTTGTCTCTCTACCACTATGGAAGGCCTCAGCGAGGTGGCTGCCCTCAAGCGCGCTAAAAATAGCCAACCGCATAATCCTGGGGTCTTGTCGATTATGCTTGATTAAGTGTAAGGCTAAAGTGCTGAAGACACCGAAATCATCTTTTTTCGCCATCTTTTCCTCAATCTCGGGCATTACCGGATGATGGCTGAATAGCTCCCTTAATGCGGAGCGGTAGAGGTCTTCTTTGGTTTTAAAATGCTGAAAGATAAGGGTTTCACTTATTCCAGCCAGTTCAGCGATTTCCCTAGTTCTGGTGCCACTGAAGCCTTTATCAGCAAACAGCCTCAGAGCGGCATCAATAATCTGCGTTCGTCTTTCCTCCCCACTAAGGCGTTCTTTTCTCTCTCCAACCTTTGCCATATATTAACCTCTTTCTAGTAAGTGCTTACTTATATCATAACAGCCGTCCTTTATGTTGTCAAGAGGTTTTGGTGGCAGTTTCTTAATTTTAGATGTTTTTTGTTAAGGCTCAAAACACTGATAGTGCACAATAACAGACAGATTTAGAATGGAGGTAAAACAAAATCTTAAGAGGATTTTAATATTTGGCTGCTATCATTATAACTAGAATTCACAAAGAAAGGAGGTGAAAGCTGGTACAACTAAGATATAAATCTAAGTAGAAAGGAGGTGAAATAAGAAAGGAGGTAAAATAAATATGTGGCGAACCAAGAAGTTTATAGTTTCTGCGGTGCTGGCTACCGTATTACTGGCCGGGAGTACCGTGGGGGTAGTATTGGCCCAGACGGGAAATGGGGATGACGGACAGCCTGAGGCTCGAGATGCGGCTCTACTGGACAAAGTCTGTGAAATTTACGAACAGAACACAGGCGTGTCCATAGACTCAGAGGCACTAAAAGATGCCTTTATCCAAGCTCAGGGCGAGATGCGGAATGAAGCTCTGGAAAACCGTCTTGATAAACTGGTAGAAGATGGCAAGATAACCCAGGATGAAGCTAACGAGTACCTTGAATGGTGGGAGTCAAAGCCGGATGTTCCGGCGGGATTTGGCTTCCGTGGTAACGCTCATGGTGGTCTTCGTGGCTTTGGTGGTCCATACGTCCCATTTGGTGGTCCATACGCCCCAGCGGAATAAATTACTAAGCTTCTCGTGTAGATGCTTCGGCTAACCAACAGCATAGGAGGGGGAGAATAATCTCCCCCTCTTCGTTAATCAATATCCGGGTGAGAAGAAAATCTTTTATTAACACTTTCTTAACATTTATGTTATAACATTAAGATAACTATGACGAATCGTTAAGGAAGTCAGAGATGGCAGGTAAGAGAATTCTGGTGGTTGATGATGATGCCAAAACGGTGGAACTGGTCAAGCTCTACCTGAACCGGGACGGTTATCGGGTTCTCACGGCTTATGATGGTGCGGAAGCTGTACGCCTGGCTCGGGAGGGTCATCCTGACCTCATCGTTCTGGATATTATGCTGCCTGGCATCAATGGACTTGAGGTCTGCCATACACTCAGGGATGAATCCGATGTGCCGATTATTATGCTTACCGCCAAGACTACTGACCAGGATAAGTTAACCGGCCTGAACCTAGGAGCGGATGACTACGTGACTAAGCCCTTTAGCCCTAGGGAACTGGCAGCGAGAGTACGGACAGTGCTCAGACGCCTCCCGGGAGAGCATGGTCCCAATGAAATCAAGTACGGTAAGCTTGCTGTTGACTTTTACAAACATGAGGCGTCTCTTGCTGGCAGACCTCTAAATCTCACTGAGGTTGAATTTAAGCTACTGGGGGTTTTCGCCAAGGAACCGGGCAGGGTTTTCAACCGGGCGCAGCTCATTGAAAAGGCTCTTGGTTATGATTTCGAGGGCTTTGACCGCACCATTGATGTTCATATCCTCAACCTGCGTCGTAAACTTGAGCCAGCCCCAAGCCACCCCAGATACATTAAAACAGTGTATGGTGCCGGCTACAAGCTTTCAGAGGTGAGCGATGATACATAGTTTGCGTTTTCGGCTTGTTGCCGCTTTCACCATGGTGATACTGGTGACCATTGGTACCGTATTCTTCTTCATCAACCAGGCTACCCAAGATGAAATCCGCCGCTTTGGAGAACAGGTTGACCGAATGCGTGCCGGCAGGATGGAAATTGAGTTATCCCATTATTACTCCCAGTATGGGGACTGGCAGGGAATTCAACCCTTTATGGAGCAGTGGGGTAACCTCTACGGGCAGCGAATTATACTGACCGACGCCAGTGGAACGGTAGTTGCCGATTCTGAGGGAGAACTCTTGGGCGAGTTGTATGACCCTGATTCACCAGGCAGGTCCCTATCGCCCCCTCGGCAAGCAGGTGCCATCGGTACACTTTACATCAGTCCGGAATCATCACTGGACATGGATTTTAGCTCACTACAAATCCTTTTCAAAGCAATCGGTCTCTTCTTCATCTGGGGAGGCTTAATTGCGGTTGCCGTTGCTCTGATAATGACCTTTTTCCTGTCACGGCGAATCTTAGCTCCGGTTAAGGCTCTTACCTCCGCTGCCAGGCGCCTGGGTCGCGGTGATTTTTCTCAAAGGTTACAGGTTAGGGATAGAAGTGAACTTGGAGAGCTAGCCAAGACCTTCAACTCTATGGCTGGTGACCTGGAACGCGCTGAGCAGTTACGACAGAATATGGTAGCTGACGTCGCCCACGAGTTGAGAACGCCACTGTCTAACATTAAAGGTTACCTGGAGGCACTCCGTGACGGTGTGATAGAACCAGATACGGATACTGTTCTCTCCCTTGATGAAGAAGCAACTCTGCTGTCACGACTGGTTGACGACCTTCAGGAGCTAAGCCTTGCCGAGGCAGGCGAACTAAAGTTGGTTTGCCAGACAGAAGACATCACTGAGTTACTCAAACAGACAGTGGCTGGAATGCAGGCACAGACAACAGCCAAGAAATTATCGGTATCCATTGACCTGCCCGATAAGCTGCCACAGGTGAACATTGACTCGCAACGGATTAGCCAGGTCTTACGCAACCTTCTGGAGAATGCAGCAGTTCACACTGCCAGCGGAGACGCTATCACTGTTACTGTCAAACAAAAGGACAACTATTTAGAGGTGGCTGTGACCGATACCGGTGAAGGTATTCCTGCTCAAGACTTACCCAACATCTTTGAGCGTTTCTACCGGGTGGACAAGTCCCGCGCTAGAGCCACTGGCGGCACCGGTCTGGGACTTACCATCGCCAAACGCTTGATAGAGGCACATGGCGGTAAGATTGAGGTTCAGAGTGAACCGGGAAAGGGCAGCCGTTTCTCGTTCACTATCCCTATAGCAGAGTAATCTCCCCAACACTACCAGCTAGTAGCCTTGCATCACTGATACTAAACTCAAGTGGAAGGTTACGCCCTGCCAGTCAAACTCGAATTCCGTTATTAGGGAATCATAGATGAGATAATGATTAGTTCAATTGGCCTGCTCTAGTCTTCGTCTCTCCTTTTGTAGATTTCAGGTAATCTTAATAACTTCTTAACAATCTCCTGTTATTCTATTTGTATAAAAAGTTTTATCTAGTGACCAGTCAAAACATTGAAGAAAGGTACAGGCAAACATAATGAAGTTATTAAGTAAAGTGAAGACACTAAGCAAAAAGAAGATAATAGGAATAATACTGGTAATCGCTATAGTGTGCAGTGCCAGCATTCTGTTGGTACGATTTATTTCCACGCCAGACTCGGCATCGGTACCAGAGAATCAGATAGCAACCGTGCAGCGAGGAGACCTGACAATAGATATCGCTGCCGCCGGCAATCTAGCGTTATCCCTCAAGGAGGAACTTGCTTTTGAGATGTCAGGAACAGTGGAAGAAATCCTGGTGGAAGAGGGAGATTCTGTTGAAGAAGGACAGTTGCTGGCGAAGCTGGATACCTCAGAGTGGGATAAGGAGCTGAGAGCACTGGAGCTAGACCAGCTCCAGGCGGAGATAAACCTGGAGAGTGCCGAATATTCCTTAGACAAGGCTGAGAGGGATGCAAAAATGTATATCGTTGACGATTGGCAAGTGGATATGCAGGAGCTGCAGGTCGAGCTTGCCGAAGCACGCCTAGGAGATGCCAAGGAAAAATTACAGGAAGCCCTCGATGCCAGTCCGGAGATTATTGCTCCCTTTGAGGGCTTTATTATCGGTGTGAATGTTTCCGGTGGTGATGAGGTAACAAAAGGCACGGTCGCGGTAACTATCGCTGACCCGGAAGAATTTGAAGCGGATATACTGGTCAGCGAGATGGATATCTTTCAGGTAAAGCTTGGGGGCGAAGCCCATGTGGAGGCGGATGCCATGGAAGGACTGAGTCTTCCGGCTGAAGTCACTCACATTTCGCCGACGGCTACTATTCAGTCAGGCGTGGTGAACTACAAAGTAAGGGTGGAGGTAGCATCACTTGAAGAAATGATGCAGGAGCAGCAGGCTGCACAGCAAGAGGCGATAGAAAATATGCAACAGGGGGAACTGCCTGAGCGCCTAAAGCAGGCCGTTGAGGAGGGACAAATCACTCGAGAACAGGCTGAAGAAATGATAAAACAGATGCAGCAGTCGCCGGGAGGACAGCAAGGACAGGTGCTCGAGGTATCACCTGAAGGCTTTCAACTCAGGGAAGGCCTAACCGTCACCGTGAGCATAATAGTGGAAGAGAAGACCGATATCCTGCTGGTACCCAACTCGGCGATTACCACACGAGGATGGCAAACCTATGTCCAGGTGCTGTTACCGGATGGTACGATTGAGGAGCGCGTGATACAAATGGGCATCAGCGACTGGCGGTACACCGAGGTAACTGATGGACTAAGTGAAGGCGAACAGGTTGTTATCCCACAGGGCACTACTACCACAACGACAACATTCCCAGAACAAGGACATCCGGGAGGAATGATGGTAATACCGGGAATGGGGGGACCGCTGAGATGATACAGTTACAGGATATAACCAAAGTCTATCCCATGGGCAAGAGGGAACTGACGGTGCTCCGGGGGGTGAACCTGCATATTAAACAGGGTGAGCTGGTGGCGATTATGGGTCCCTCCGGCTCGGGCAAGTCAACGATGCTCAACCTTATGGGCTGCCTGGATACACCGACCTCGGGCAGCTACTATCTGGAAGAGAGAGAAGTCAGCCGTCTCAGCAATGGTGAACTGGCTCAAATTAGAGCCCAGAAGATTGGCTTTGTCTTCCAAACTTTTAACTTATTGCCCCATCTCCCAGCACTGGCTAATGTTGAACTGGGCATGAGGTATGCCGGCGGCGTTGACCGCACCAAGGCTTTAGAGGCACTACACAGAGTAGGGCTATCCGACCGGGCTAATCACCGCCCTACCGAGCTCTCTGGTGGTGAGCAGCAGCGTGTAGCCATTGCCCGGGCTCTGGTGAAAGACCCACCCCTCGTTCTGGCAGACGAGCCTACCGGGAACCTCGATAGCCACTCCGGCGAGGAGGTAATCTCTATCCTCACTTCCCTGCATGCTGAGCAGGGCATTACCCTCATCTTGATAACTCATGACGCTAACATTGCTCACCACTGCCAGCGTATTATACATATTAAGGATGGACAAGTGGAAAGGGAGGAAAGGGTATGAAAAAGTGGTTTGAACCTTTAGCTTCCGCCTGGGTCAGCGTGGCTACGCACAAACTCCGTAGCTTTTTAACCATCCTGGGCATCGTTATCGGTGTAGCCGCTGTGATTACCCTAATGTCTGTCGGTAGAGGGGCTAGCGCAGAGATTCTGGCTAATATTGAAAGTATGGGGTCAAACCTCATTACCATAAGCCCCGGGGCCAGCATTGGTTTTGGAGGAGTCAGGGGTGCTGGAGGTAGTGCTACCACGCTAACCATTGAAGATGCCGAGGCAATAGCTGAGCAGGTGGACTACATATCCGCAGTAGCTCCTTCTTACTCGAGCAACCTCCAGGTGGTGGTCGGCAGTGAGAATACGA
>CAZMJZ010000054.1:0-8640 GCA_964566845.1 uncultured Dehalococcoidales bacterium
ATATTCTGTAGCTCTTGCTTCATTTCCTCCGTTGCCTGCCACATCTCCCTCTCGATAGCTTCCAAGAGTCTTTCAGCGATATTCTGGAGAGCGTAGGGATTTACCTCTTTTAGCCACTCCTGCATTTCCTTGTCGAGAGCATATTTCTTGGCCAACTCCTCATACATCCAGTCTTCCAGAACCTCGGCGGTGGCATCCCAGCCAAAGGCGAAGTCCACTACCCCGGAGAGGTCGGATGCACCCTTGTAGCCATGGCGCTTCATGCTATCAATCCACTTTGGGTTGAGAATCCTAGCTCTAAAGATATGCTTGGTCTCCTCGGCGGTGGTTCTTATCTTCACCCGGTCAGGGTCGGAGGCGTCACCGCTATATGAGTGAGGTAGCTCCCCCTTGAACGCCTTGACGGCGGCAATCATTCCCCCGTGATAGGCATACCAGTCATCGCCATCCAGCATGTCGTATTCACGGGTATCCTCGTTTTTGACCGTTAAATCAAGCCGGCTCAACCGCTTCTTGAACTGCTCCGGCACCGTTACTCCATAATTCTTTTTCCCATAGGCGTAGCCGCCCCAAGTTACATAAATCTCACCCAGGTCTTTCTCGTCCTTCCAGTTCTTAGCGTATACAGCCTCGCTGACCCCAGAGCCATAAGTCCCGGGCTTGCAGCCAAAGACTCGGTAACAGGCTTCCTCTCGTGCCTGCTGCGGCTCAGTGCCTTGAGACACCATCTCCCTTACTTCCTCTGCCACGTGCTTGGCAAGGTAATTTCTTGCCAGAGGTTCATCGAGATTGGCTATCATTTCCACCGCCTCATCTAAAAGGCAAACAATGTTGGGGAAAGCATCCCGAAAGAATCCGCTGATACGAAGGGTAACATCAATGCGAGGATGCCCCAGTTCGTCAAGGGGAATAACTTCGATTCCCTTTACTCTGCCGCTGGTCTCTTCCCAGATTGGCTCAATTCCCATCAGGTAAAGGATTTCAGCGATGTCATCCCCCTTGGTTTTCATAGTGCCCGAGCCCCAGACGATAATGCCGATGCTCTCGGGGTATTTCCCCTCGTCTTTCAGATAGCGCTCCAGCAGGGCGTCACCCAGAGCCATCCCCACCCTCCAGGCAGCGGGGGAGGGTATCGCCTGAGGGTCAACGGAGTAGAAATTTCTTCCGGTGGGCAGAATATCCGCCATACCTCTGGTGGGGGAACCCGAGGGACCGGGTGGAATAAAGTACCCACTGGCAACCAACAGAGTATTGGTTAATTCATCAGTGGTGGCGGCTATATTGGGGACAATGGAATTTGTGATATAGGCTAACACCCTCTTAACGGTAGCATTGCTTTTCTCTATCACCTCACCCGTTACGGCATCAATGCTCTCTTCCTTGAACTCCTGACTGTGAAGTCTATCCACAAGCTGTAGAGAGAGTTCGTGTAACTCTTCGATTATGTCCCCGTTGCTTTTACCGTTAGAGTGCAACTTTCCCCTGTTTGCCAGAAGCTCATCATAATCGTAACCCTTCATTTCAGCCAGGGACTGCCTCAGTGAGGGCACATCACCATTACTCAACCGGGTCAGGGCAACCAGAAACTCATCCAGGTGCGAGTCAACCGGCGGCTCTCCCAGGGTATGCAGCCCGTCTCTAATCTGGGCATCAGCTAATTCGTCTATATAGCCATGCAGCTTTTCCATGAAGCCGTTAAAATCGGTAAAAGCTGCCGCTTCGTCAATTTCCAGGTCATGGTCAAGCTTGGCTTGGCAAGTCTTCTCCCATATCATCTTCTGTAATTCTGGGATTTTCCCCGGGTCTTCAACGGTGGCGTGATAATGGTCGTTTATTAGGACTTCCAGACCGGCTATCTCTTCATAGGCATCGGCGTTGTGCATCACCGGAACCAAGTGGTCAATAATACAGCAGTAGCTTCTCCTTTTTGCCTGAGTGCCTTCGCTGGGGTTATTGATAATGTAGGGATAGATGTTAGGCAAATCGGAGATGGCGATATCAGGGAAACAAGCTTCGGAAAGACCGGCTGATTTTCCTGGCAGCCACTCCAGGGTGCCGTGCTTACCGACATGCATAACTGCGTTGGCTCCAAAAACATTGCGTATCCATTGATAGTAGGCGTAGTAGTGGTGGGGGATGGGGTGGTCGGGGCTGTGGTAGATGGCAGCCGGGTCATCCAGAAACCCTCTTGGCGGCTGGAGCCCGATGAAGATGTTGCCATTGATGAGTCCCCCGATGAGTAATTTGTTCCGGTGGTTGAATATTTTGCCCGGAGGTTTACCCCAGGCCCGCGTCATTTTGCTTTGCACCTCTGAAGGAAGCTGTTGAAACCAGCCCTGGTATTGCTCACGAGAAACCTTGTCCACTGCCCTTTTTGCCATCTCTTCAGGGCTAGCCCACCTGCGGTCATTAGTAAGCCGTTCAATTATATCCTCGATCAAGGTCTGTCCACTTTCGGGCAGATAATCCAGTTCATATCCTGCCTCTTTCAGGTCGCGCAGAATGTTCCACACCGAAACCGGTGAATCTAATCCGAAGGCAGAGCCGATCTGGTCGTTTCGGGGTGGGTAGTTATGGAAGATGATAGCCACCTTTTTTTCAGCATTAGGGATGTGTCTCAGCCTTGCCCAATTCAGACTGAGGCGAGTTAGCTTGTTGACCCTCTCGGCGATAGGTTCAAAACTGATTATTTTGGCTCCAGTTAAGGGGTCAGTTTCAGAAATCTTTCTGGCGGCTATGGGCACGGTAATCAACATGCCATCGAACTCAGGCATGCTTATACCAATGGTAACATCCATAGGACTTATCCCCTGCAGGCTATCCTGCCATTCTTCAAGGGTATTGTGAGTTAATATTACCTTTATGACGGGCACCCGTAGCCTGTTTAAGAAGCCTCGGGTCTCTTGTGGTATCATTTCGCTGTCTTCCGGTTCCTGAGACATCCGCATCGACATCGAGAACATCAACGGACTAAGCAGGACATCAACCAGGGGCTCGCCATCCTTGACAAAGTAGTTTTCAACCACCCACTGTGCTCCTTTAGTGCCTAGCTCCGCATCCTTACCGCCATAGAAAAATACCGGGATGACATTTGCCCCTTGCCCTTCAATCTCCTCGATTAGGCTGTCAACAAAGGCGGTGTTTCTAGCTTGCCAGAAGCTTTGATAGAACCACAGCCCTACCGTAAGCCGACCGGCTATATGCTTCTTCTCCAGGTATTCATCCAGAGTTGGAAGGTAAGCAAAATCAGGATGATAGATTCCCTCCCACGGGGGTCTCTCCGGTTCACCAACCTTGTATTCAGCGCCGGCAAAACGGTTGGCGGTATACAGGAGAAGATTCTTGAAATTTTCAGTTCCCCCATAATAGATATACCATGAGATTTTGCGATAGTCATCTTTGTCCACAGTGGAAAGCTTCATTAACGCTATATCCGGCTCAGTAGTCGCAGGCTGGGCATGGATGGGAACACCTCTACTCTCCAGCGAAGACATAAGCCTGTCGAACCCAGGGACACTCTTCTCGCTCCCCATAAAATGCATGACCACCAGATGGGATTCTTGGGCAAAACGGATAAACTCATCCAACTTGCCTGGTTGCATGAAATCCCCTCCGGTTCGTAGGCAGACCTTTATAATCTCTCCCTTCTCCTCGGTTATAGCCTTAATAGCTGAAATGAGGGGAACCACGTCGGTTTCAGTGGTGGTGAGGTAAGCTATCCTTGCCTTTTCCACGATTTAGTCCTCCTTGGATATGACTTTCATCCTTGAACCATTCCTGCTAAAGTTAAACGTATAATGTAAGGTCTTCCCGAATCATTATTTTTGATATGACTTTCGTCTTGTGAGCCTTTCCTATTGGAGTCGAAGGTATAATGTAAGGTCTCCCCGAATTACTATTTACAGTAGTTTCAACTCCATATACTTCTTTTATGTTATCTGAATTAAGAACCTCCCTGGGTTCGCCAGCAGCGTATATCTTGCCGTGCTTTAGCATCACTATCTTGGTCGAGAATCTTGAAGCCAGATTCAGGTCATGCATTGCCATCACTGCCGATAAACTCTTCTCTTTCACCATATCTATTAAAAGCTCCAAAACCTCAAGCTGGTGCCTTAAATCAAGGTTGCTTGTTGGCTCATCAAGAAGTAAAACCTGCGGCTCCTGTGACAGCGCCCTTGCCATAAGCACTTTTTGTTTTTCACCTCCACTCAACTCGTTAAACAGCCTGAGTGCCATATCATCGAGTTCCATTAGCCTGAGCACCCCAAAGGCTATCTCCTTATCCCTTTCACCGAGCTTCCAATTTACGTGGGGCTTTCTCCCCAAAAGAACCGCATCAAAAACCGTGAGCGGGAAGGAAGGTGGAGCGCTTTGCGGAACATAGCCCAGAGAGCGGGCAAGCTCCTTTAATCCCACCCTGCTTACATCTCTTCCTTCTACTAGTATAGCCCCCCTTTTGGGCTTCAAAATCCTGTTTATACACTTTAAGAGAGTAGTCTTGCCCGAGCCGTTGGGACCCACCAGGCTCAACACCTCCCCATCACTTATGCCCAGGCTGATATCCTCCAGGACAAGCACGCTTCCGTATTTGAATTCTACTCCCCTTATTTCCAGCTTCATTGAAAATACTCCTTTCGTGTTCTTAAAAGTAGATAGACGAAAAAGGGAACACCGATAATTGAGATTACTATTCCCACCGGGATAGTGGTCGGTTGAAAAGCAGTCCTTCCTATGGTATCGGCTCCCAAGAGCAAGAGCCCACCCAGGATACAGGAACAGGGGAGGAGAAATCTGTGGTCGGCTCCGATTATCATTCGGGTTATATGCGGCGCTACCAGGCAAACAAAGCCGATTATCCCGGTAAAGCAAATGATTCCGGCGGTAATCAAAGTCGCCAGCGCCATACAAACTGTCCTTACCCTGCGGGTATTGACCCCGAGAGTTGTAGCTACATCATCGCCGGCAACCAGGGCGTTCAAATCCCAAGAATACTTTATTAAGAAGGGAAGACAGCAAGCGAAGATAATCGAAACCACCATTATGTTCTCCCAGCTTGCTCCAGTAAGGCTTCCAAAAAGCCAGTGGACTACGGCGTGAAGCTCCTCTTGACTGGCAATATATTGCAGCAGTGAAGTTGCAGCAGAAAAGAAATACATCAAGGCAATTCCAGCCAGGATTAAAGTCTCCGGTCTCATGCCTCTTATTCTGGCAAGGCTATAGACCAGAAAGGCGGCAAGTAAAGCAAAAACAAAGGCGTTAGAAATCACCAGATATTTTTGGACACCAACCACTCCTGCTCCAAAGATAATAGCTACCGATGCTCCGAAGCCGGCGGCCGAGGATATCCCTACGGTAAAGGGACTTACTAAAGGGTTTCGCATAATTCCCTGCATCGCCGCCCCGGAGATAGCTAGTCCCGCCCCGGCAACTATCCCGAGTACAATACGGGGCAGCCTTATATCCCAAACGATGACATCGACCTTACTACTTACCTCCAGATTAAGGAACGGAAATATCCTAGCAGCGATGGCAGAGGCTACACTGCTCACCCCTAAATCGGCTGAGCCAAGAGAAGTGGATACCAAGACTAAGGCTGCCAGACCGCCAAGACCTACTACGATAAAAAGCACTTTCCTGGCTGTAAGCTTGGCATATACCTCCTTGGCTTCAACTGTTTCCACTCTTGTTGCCACTAGCAATCCTCCCGTTCTCTCTGGGGGCAAGGTATGACTTGCCCACCACACTATATAATCCTTAGCTCCGCCTACTCAGCCCAGGGGCATGGGTATATATATATTCCCTTGAACTCTAAACCTTGATATTTTTCGAGATACGCCCTATGAAAAGCATCAACATCTAAGTCCTCAAACCTATCGGGGTAGAGGATTTTGGCGAGATAGCAAAGGTTTACCACTATCATCGGTCCGTAAAGGTCTCCACCCTCTATATATACCTGTCCATTCTTCACCGCTTTGAGCTCGCTCCAACCGGGGCGGCTCATCATTTCGTCTCTTTCTGCCTCCATATCACTCGTATCGGTGGCAGTGTAACCCCCATACGTCACCCCCATTGGGTCTTTGATGATAACATCAGGTTCTCTTACCAGTATTTCTTCAGGTTCAACCTCTGAGCCTGACACACCAAGGTCAGCGAAAATGTTGATTCCTCCTGCCTTGCCAACAAACTCGTCGTTAACGGAACCCGGACCATTGGTGTAATAGTCCTTATGACCTGATTCAAAATAGACCCTTTTCCTTTCCTCAGGCTCTATTTCCTTTACCCTCTCTTCTATAAGGTCGAGTTTTGACTGGAGGAAATTGGCAAGCTCCTCGGCTTCCTCCTCCTTCCCCAGCATTAACCCCACAGTTTCTATATTCCTGGTAAGGGTCCCCAGTGTACTCAAGCTCAACATGATGACTTTGATACCAGCCGGCTCCAGTTGCCCCTCTGCATCTGGAGGGCGGCCAACAAGGGTAAACAGAACCTGGGGCTCAACGTCTATGACCTTCTCGTAATCAGGCTCATACCAGGAGCTTATTGTCGGTCTATCCTGTAATTCGGGCCAAAAATCGGAGTACATCGGGTCAGCCATCAAGTCAAGGATGCCAACAATCTTATCCTCGGCGCCAAGGGCGCGAATTACCTGAGAAACCGCAGTATCCCAAACAGCTATTCTCTCCAGAGGTTGGGGAACCTCGACCTCCCTTCCTGCTGTATCCACAATGGTGATTGAGCTTGGTAAAGCTTCCTCTCCAGGGGTACATGAAGCAGCAAAGAGGCTTATCACCAAAACAACAGCAACTATTATTGGTATTATCTTCTTCGTTTAACCTTCCTCCTTATGTTCCTTTACTCTGCCTATTCAGCCCAAGGACATGGGTATACATATATTCCCTTGAACTCTAAACCTTGATATTTCTCGAGATACTCCCTATGAAAAGCTTCAACATCTAAGTCCTCAAACCTATCGGGGTAGAGGATTTTGGCGACATAGCAAAGGTATATCACCACTTTAGGTCCGTAGAGGTCTCCACCCTCTATATATACCTGTCCATTCTTCACCGCTTTGAGCTCGCTCCAACCGGGACGGCTCATCATTTCGTCTCTTTTCGCCTCCATATCACTTGTATAGGTGGCAGTGTAACCTCCATACGTCACCCCCATTGTATCCTTAAGAATCACATCAGGGTCCCTTTCTAGTATTTCTTCAGGTTCAACCTCTGAGCCCGACACACTAAGGTTAGCGAAGATGTTAATTCCCCCAGCTTTGCCAAGAAGCTCATCTTCAACAGAACCCGGACCTCTGGCGTAATAATCCTTATGACCTGCTTCAAAATAGACCGTTTTCCTTTCCTCAGGCTCTATTTCCCGTACCCTCTCTTCTATAAAGTCAAGTTTGGACTGGAGGAAATTGGTAAACTCCTCAGCTTCCTCTTCCTTTCCCAGGATTAATCCCAGAGTTACTATATCCCTAGTAAGGTTCTCCAGATGGCTAAATTTCATTCTGATGACTTTAATGCCAGCCGGCTCCAGTTGCTCCTCTGCATCTGGTGGGTAGCCAATAACGGTAAATATAACCTGGGGCTCAACGTCTATGACCTTTTCGTAATCAGGGTTAACATAGGAACCTATTGTAGGTTTGTCCTGTAATTCTGGCCAAAAATGAGAATAGTATGTAGTTATATATTCATTGATGCCAACAAACTTATCTCCGGCACCAAGAGCACGACTTACCTCAGCAGTCCCAACATCCCAAAAAGCTATTCTTTCCAGGGGTTGGGGAACCTCAACCACCGTTCCCGCTGAGTCCACAATAGTGATTGTCGTTGGTATTGCCTCTTCTTCCTTTTCAGGAGCACATGAAGCAACAAAGAGGCTTGCCACTAAAGTAATAGCAACTACGAGTGACATTATCTTCTTCATCAACCTTTCCCCTTTGGCCCAAATTTGTTATAATGAGATAAGGCTGAGGGTGTTTGACTTCAGCATTTCTTGCTTGGTTCTATCAGTCTCCAGTGTAGACAGTGCTAGCAATCGCCCTCAGTTTTTCACCTCTCTATATCTATCACCCAATTCACTTGCATAGCCCAGGCTGTCCCTTACCGCTGAAGCTATAGGAGCCGATTTCAGCTCCTCAAGCCGCAGGTAAGTCCCTCCCAGTTCGGTGCAGATTTGCTCTACCAGCCTGAAAGTAACGAAGCCCTGTTCAGTATCAACGGCAAGTGACCTGATATTTGCTGCCTTTATCTCCTGAGCTATTCTTTTCGCCTCCTCCACGGGGTTGCCACTATTTAGGCTGACATTCGCCCGCCCATCGGAGACCAGAACCAGAAGAGGAATGATGTGCTTATCTCTCCACATGTACTCCTTGATAGCATCCAGACCTAGTTTCAACCCGTGAGCCATGGGAGTGCGCCCACCGGTGGGAAGCTCGGTTAGATATTTTTGAGCCAGTTCCACGCTGTTGGTCGGGGGCAGTACTAGCTCTGCCTTCTCCCCTCTGAAGACCACCATCCCCACGCGGTCTCGCCGCTGATAGGCATCCAGCAGCAGGGACAGGACTGCCCCTTTGGTAGCTACCATCCTCTCTTCAGCAGCCATAGAACCCGAGGCATCAAGGACAAACACAATGAGATTGCC
>CAZMJZ010000055.1:0-8578 GCA_964566845.1 uncultured Dehalococcoidales bacterium
TTTATCCCCATAGCCTGGATATTTTCCTGGAGAAAGGGGTCAAGTTCTTCGATAACTATTACCCTATCTACCTGGGCAGCGAAGTGGTGGATTAAATTTGGGGGGAGGGGGTAGGTCATACTCAGCTTGAGAAAGGACGCCTTAGGCAAAACCTCTCTGGCATATTGGTAGGCGACCCCGCTGGTGACTACACCAAGACGATGCTCGCCCCATTCTACCTGGTTCAAAGGAAAGGTCTCGGCGTAGGCGGCTAGTTTGACCAAGCGCTCTTCTATCAATGGATGCCTGAGGCGAGCATAAACGGGCAGCATAACATACTTTTCCACATTGTGCTGGAAACCTCGCTGCCTGGCGGGCATAATCCGGCGCCGATTCGCCCTTACCACTGACTTTGAATGGGAGATACGGGTAGTTGTCCGCACCAGCACCGGGGTATCAAATCTTTCACTGATATCAAAGGCATATGCCATAAGGTCATAGGCTTCCTGACTATCGCTAGGCTCCAGCATAGGCACTTTAGCCAGTTTGGCGTAGTGGCGGTTATCTTGTTCATTCTGAGAGCTATGTATTCCTGGGTCATCGGCTGAGATTACGACCATCCCGGCATTAACCCCAGTGGTTGCGGCAGCCATAAACGGGTCGCTGGCTACATTAAGCCCAACATGCTTCATAGATACCAGTGAGCGAGTACCAGCATAGGCTGCTCCTAGAGCTACCTCCATAGCCACCTTTTCGTTTGTTGACCATTCGGCATATATATCGTCAAAGCGAGCTATAGATTCAAGAATCTCGGTACTTGGGGTCCCAGGATAGGCAGTAGCTACCCCTATACCAGCGTGGTAGGCTCCCAAAGCCAGGGCTTCATTTCCAGAGAGCAGTTTTACTAATTCCTCCACTCTAAATCTCCCCCTCGGCTACTCGCTCCAAACGTAACAGCTCGACCTGATCTGTATATATTGTGGGTAGAGGCGTTAGCCTTGACGAGGTGTCCAGCATCTGCGTGGGTAGCACTAATTCCGTTCACTTAATCTGTGGGTTGTCGAAAGTTTACACTAACAAATCACCACTTTTTTGCTCATAGTCGGCTTTAGTGTGTGGGGATAATTCACCTACTCTATAGGATATTAAAAACGCTTTTAGTTGTCCATTAAGGTCTCCTATAGCAATCATGCGCTCTAGTCCAGATAAGGTTTCTATCTGAGATTATTATTGAATCATGTGCTCCAAAATCGCATATCTTGGCAAACAAACCGCTTTTTAGCTTCAAAGTAGGCCGTGCAGGTCTCGAACCTGCGACACCCTGATTAAAAGTCAGGTGCTCTGCCAACTGAGCTAACGGCCCGTTTTTAGCTTTGGTGAGCAGTTAAGATGATTTTAGCAAATCAGTGGCGCCAACGCAAGCAGATGTATTCATCCAATGCATTAGTAACATCTCTGAAAAATCTGAACATGTCAAATTTCTTGAGCAGGTTTTTACCATACATCTCTCCGTGCCAATATGGCGCAGTATTACGTTCCGGCTGTGCTGCCCAACCACATTCTTGGCTATCTTTACCCCACTTTCTTCCATGTAGTCTCTAGTAGAATGCTTGTAGATGCCCGGGTTTAACCACGCAGTGCCCTATTGCCTCAGGAGGTTGGCTTTTTCATGTAATCACTTTAATGGCTATCGCAATCTTATCAAAGAGGCTATATAATAAGGAAACAGAAGTTAAACAATATTATGGATTGGGATGAAGTCCAAAAAATTAGGCAGCAGCTTGCCCGAGAGCAGTGCACTGTCATTAAAGATTGGGGAGGTAAAATACCTATCGCCCTCATCTACCCAAACTCCTACTATATTGGCATGTCCAACCTCGGACTTCATGCCATTTATAGCCTGCTCAATAGCTATAGTGAGGTCGTTTGTGAAAGAGCCTTCTGGGAAAGAGAAAATAGGGATAAACAGCTACCCGCCTTATCTTTGGAATCCCAGCGACCGCTCTCAGATTTCGCTGTCCTCGCCTTTTCTATCACCTATGAGCTTGATTACTTTAATGTGGTGCAAATTCTTAAAGCCGGTGGCATACCCCTATATGCTGCTGATCGTGATGAGAGGCACCCGGTAGTTATAGCTGGTGGACCCTGCATTACGGCTAATCCCCTACCCCTGTCCCCCTTCTTTGATTGCTTGTGCATTGGTGAGGCAGAGCCAATACTTCCGGCTATGCTTCCTATATTATCTGAAGGTATTACTGGCAAACGGAGTGATATGCTTAAGGCGCTAGCCTCACTACCTGGCATTTATGTACCTTTAGTACACCCGGGAACTCCAGTGGTTCGCCAGTGGGCAAGAAACCTGGATGACTTTGCTACCACTTCTAGTATATCTACTCCGGATACCGAGCTGGGTGAACTATACCTCATTGAGGTAGAGCGGGGCTGCAATTGGGGTTGCCGTTTTTGCCTTGTTAATGAAGCCTTCCGCCCCATGCGCTATCGGTCTACGGACAAGCTAATAGAACAGGCTGAGCTAGGGCTTAGATACAGGAAGCGCATAGGGTTAGTCGGGCCTGTTGTCTCAGACCACCCCCAGCTTGAAGAGCTATTGGTCAAGCTGCGTCAGATGGGGGCAGGACTTTCCATCAGCTCTCTACGAGTGAGACCCCTTTCTCGAATAGTATTAAGAGAGATGGCTAAAGGGGGAGCCAGAACCATCGCCCTCGCCCCTGAGGCTGGCTCTGAGCGCCTGCGCCAAGTCATAAAAAAGGGTATCTCCGAGGACGATATCCTGGGGGCAATGGAGAAGGTGGCTGAGCAGGGAATAAGACAACTCAAGCTCTACTTCATGATTGGCTTACCCTCAGAGACCGAAGAGGATATAGAGGGAATCATAAACCTGGCTTTTAACTGTAAAGATATCCTTGATAAACAGCAAACCGGCTGTCGCCTTAGCCTCAATATTGCCCCCTTTGTCCCCAAGGCAGGCACACCCTTCCAGTGGTTACCTATGGCGCCTCTCCAAACATTAAATCGCCGTTTATCTTTGCTTAAAAACAGCTTACCTCCGAAAGGAATTAAGGTCAAAAGTGAAAGCCCAGCCTGGAGCCAAGTTCAGGGTGTTCTAGCCCGAGGCGATGTTAAATTAGCTGAGGTGCTGGCTACTATAGAAGAGGTGTCACTATCTGGCTGGCGCCAAGCAGTAGCAAAATGCCACTTAGATATTGACTACTATGCTCACCAATGGGATACCAGTCAAAAACTACCGTGGGCAATACTTGATTCAGGCACTGAACCGGAGAAGCTCAAACTTGAGCTGAATAGAGCACTGGCTCAGACTACCTTTACCACTTATTAGTCTCCCCACACCAAAGCCTGCCGATTGACGAGATAAGTATCATCGGTTGCTTACTACGCCGCTGGGCGTGTAGAATGTAGTTACAACTTTAGAGAGGGAAGTAGTGGTGCAAGAAACTCTAGCAATGTTGCGACGGGCGCTCAGCCAGCTTTTAATTCAAGGGCTCTAATTGTCCCAGCGAGGGTAAGGCGCAGCCATAACATATCATTAAGATTCAGCCCTTGAGCTTTGCTGCGAGCTTTGCGAACTCTTCCATCGGAATTGCAGTCCAAGTCTCAGTTTGCGCATCCCCTCTTGGCGAGAAGGACAACGGCATAGTTGCCGCAGCTTTCTCGTCAGGCGCCTCATATATAAACATCATATCATAGCGGCCTAATAAGCCATAGGCGCCAACACTCTTTATTCCCATCTGCTCAGCTTTCTTCTGGCCTTCCTCCCACGCCTTTCCGAAATCAGTCATGCTTCTTAGTCCTTCGGATGTGAACTTTAGTAGTGTCACATAAGTAGGCATCAATACACCTCCTTTCGGCTGTGCCTTACCCTGCAATCTTGTCACTGGTCCGGGTTCACATGATGGGATTTTAATTTAGTTCTTATGTATGTGATTGTCAATAGCCCAAAGTATAAAGGTGAACTTGTCTGTATAAGTTATCTTTATTTTACAGATTCTTAGCCCACTTAACTGCATTAAGGAAAATGTGGAAGCCGTCGCCATACTGTTTGGCGCCTTGTCTTGTCCACTGTGGATGCTGGGTGCCATGAAGATGACGCTCCGGGTGTGGCATCAGGGCAAAAATACGCCCCGTGCTATCACAAATGCCTGCAATATTGTCTACCGAACCATTAGGGTTATGCGGATATCCAGCTTTAATGTTGCCATACTCATCAGCGTAATACAATACTATATTTAATTGTGGCAAGACCTCGGAGTCAGCAACTACCTTTCCCTCGGCATGGGCAACAGGAAGATACATACTGTCTATACTCTTGGTGAATACGCAGGGGCTTTCCTTATTCACCTGCAGGTGTACCCATCGGCACTCAAATTTACCCGAATCATTGGCTGCTACGGTTAATATTGGCGAAGTACCATTTGATAACTCTGGTAGAATGCCAGATTTAATCATCACCTGAAAGCCATTGCAAATTCCTAAAATTAGTCCGCCATTTTCAACAAAGCTTTGTATATCTTCACCCAGCTTCAGCCTAAGCTCGTTGGCAAGTACCTTACCCGCGGCTATATCATCACCGTAGGTAAAGCCGCCGGGAACAACCAATATCTGATAGTCAGAGAGTCGCTTTTCCCGACGAATTAGCTGGTTAACATGAACCGAGGAGACTATTGCTCCAGCCTGCTGGAAAGCGAATGCAGTCTCAACATCACAATTTGTCCCCGGGGCACGTAGTATTACCGTTCTTACCTTACTCATCTTTTACCAACGAAGAGGTCTCTGCCACGCCTCTTTCAATTCACCAAGAAATGCGGAAACAACCTTCCTTCCATCCGTCCCATATACCTCCATTAGTTCTGAATCAGTAATCTGACCAATATCAGCTAGGCTGATACTAGTCATAATCTGTTCAAAATCATCTTTATTTTCCGGTACCACTTCGACCAGGAACCGGCTATTTGATTCGGAGAAAAGTATAAAATCATCCCTGCCCATAGGCTCACCTAGTGGAATAGACTTCAGATAGATTGTAGCCCCCAGCCCCCCGGCGAATGCCATCTCAGCTATAGCAACACCAATGCCACCCTCGCTACAGTCATGACAGGCTCGAACCAACCCCTTCCCGGTAGCGGCACTTAACCTGGACATCAACTTCTTGCTACGATGTGGATTCACTTCAGGTACATTGTTTCCGACAGAGCCACGAGTCCTGAAATATTCAGACCCGCCCAGCTCGTTCTGGGTGGTGCCCACAATGTAAATCAGGTCGCCAGCTTTCTTGAAATCCATTGATACCGCTTTGCTCACATCTTCCATAACACTGATAGCCGAGATGAGTATGGTATGGGGAATGGATATAGTCTTTCCTTCAAATTCAAATTCATTGTTAAGGCTATCCTTGCCCGAAATAAAAGGGGTCTCATAGATGGTTGCCATATCATAACAAGCTTGGGCGGTACGGACTAAAGCACCCAGCATATCGGGACGGTTGGTATTACCCCAACTGAAATTATCAAGCAAAGCTACCTTATGCAAACTACCACCAACGGCTATAATCTGTCTTAACGCCTCATCAATAGCAGAAGCTGCCATCCAGTAGGTGTCTATTTCTCCATATTTAGGGTTTATGCCGTTGGAGACGATTACGCCCATTTCAGAGTCCAAGACTGGTCTGATAATGGCAGCATCGCTTGGGCCGTCATTATTTTCGCCCACTAGAGGCTTGAGGACACTGCATCCCTGCACCTCATGGTCATACTGGCGTATTACCCATTCCTTACTACATACATTCCATGAGCCAAGAATTTGAAGTAGAGTTTGAGTTAAGTCCGATGGCTGACTAAAATCAGGCTCAGTATGGTGCGGGCGTTTCCATACTGCCTGCCTATCTAGCTGTGGGCGCCCTTGGTGCAAAAATTGCATAGTCAGGTCACATACCAAGTTTCCATGATATAGAAGCTGAAGCCTTTGGTCATCGGTAAAGTCGCCGATGACTGTTGCCTCTACCCCCTCGCTGGTAAAAAGGTTTATCAGTTCGTCAACGTAGTCCGGTGGGACAGCCAGTATCATTCGCTCCTGGGATTCAGACACCCATATTTCGGTGTATGAAAGCCCAGCATATTTTAGCGGAACCCTATCCAGGTAAACCCGCACCCCTGTTTCGGCAGCCATCTCGCCTACTGCTGATGAAAGTCCACCACCGCCACAGTCAGTTATCCTAGAATAGAGTCCACGGTCTCTGGCTTGAAGGAGAATATCAATAAGCCTCTTCTCTACAATGGGGTTGCCAATCTGAACCGAACTATAAGAAACTGTGGTTGACTCCTCAGTAAGCTGCTCGGAGGCGAAGGTTACGCCATGTATCCCATCGCGCCCGGTTCTGCCCCCCACTAATACTACCAAATCATGAGGCTTTTGCTTGCCTATCTGAGCCAGGTTTTTAGGAAGTAGCCCCAATGTTCCGCAGAAGACAAGTGGATTGGCAATATATCGTTCATCAAAGAGTATAGCACCGTTAAGGGTGGGTATCCCCAACCGGTTGCCATAATCAGCTACTCCAGCCCTAACCCCCTTAAATATACGACGAGGATGTAAAACGCCCTTAGGCAACTTTTGATATGGGAAATCAGGGGGAGCAAAACAGAATACATCGGTGTTCAATATCGGTTTGGCACCCAAGCCAGTACCGAGTGGGTCACGAACCACCCCTCCTATTCCCGTTGCCGCTCCCCCATATGGCTCAACTGCTGACGGATGATTGTGGGTCTCAACCTTAAAACACAATGCCCAGCGACCATCAAAATCAATCACCCCGGCATTATCCTCAAAAACTGAAAGGCACCACGGCTTATCTAGCTCCTCGGTTACCCTCATGATAGTGCTCTTAAGTAAGTTATCAATGATTGTCTCACCAAACTTAATGCTGGCTTTAAAGGTTTTGTGGACGCAGTGCTCTGACCAGGTTTGGGCTAGCGTTTCAAGCTCAACATCGGTAGGGTTTCGCCCCTGCTGCTGAAAGTAGACTACAATAGCCTGAAGCTCGTCACTGGTGAAGCCAAATCGCTGTCTGATTTTTAAAATCTCGTTATTATCCAAGCCCAAGATATTTACCTGGCTCAATGTGAATTTATACTGAGGATTTTCGGAAGACCAAAATGGCTCCCGCTCAACTACGTGCTGTACAATTGGGTTCACCAATAATCTGCTGCATATAGTCTCCATCTGCTCATCATCCAGTTGTCCTTGGAGTAGGTAGCGCTTTGCTGTTTTAACTGCCCTGACACCGTCCACACCTAAATCCAGGATTGCTTTTATAATAGTATCTTCGACCGGATCAGTAACACCAGCATTATAGGTAACTTCAATAATATGAGATTGGTTATTAACGGCACCCTTAATATCGGTTGAAGAACTAAAACACTGGTAATCCTGAGTCACCGGGTCAGCCAGAAGGCAGCGACAAATCAAATCCAGCTTATCAGTTGTCAAATCAGCATCGAGCCAATATATGTCCACCACACGAACACTGGAGGCGGCAGTTATCCCTAGGTCGTGGATATCCCTAACCAGACCCAGCCCTCTGGCATCAGGGAGATGGGGCTTAAGACAAACTTCTACTCTATGCATTGGATCACGCCTTCTTGGTTTGCCCCTCTACTGAGCTAGACTTTTTCAAATTCTTGTCCAAAAGGTTTCTTGCGGTTTTTAATTCTGGCAGCAGAGAGTTTTCCACAATTTCCTTCGTGTATTTAAGTACCAATTCTCTCCTCTGATCAATGTCTATCATAGCCCCGACTACTCCCCACTTTAACCCCTCAATCGTATGCAAGAGGTTATTTACAACAGCAATCATACCGTATGATTCTTCCAGTCTAACAGCAATGAGATAATCATTAATAGCCAAATCACCTTTTGTCGAAATCCAAACCGAATCGTAAAGATGAGGGCATGAAGCCACCACCAATTTCCCGCTCTTTAAGGCTACAAGATTTGTATCTACCCATGCGCAAAGTAAGCCGGAAGTCCTTATGTTGGTCAATGACTCGCTTCTCAAATTCCCCAGAGCTTTCCTATACTCTCTCTTAGCAGACAACCATTGAGCAAACCCGACAGAGATTAGAGCTATAACAAGTGTAACAATATATTGCCACCACATAAGCACCTCCTATCATCCAAGTCCAACTCTAGCTGCATTATATCCTCGTTTGCCTCGTTTTGCTACAGATGATTTCTAAGAGTATACACAAGAATAAAAGCATTTATCTTTAAAAAGTTCAAACTACTTGCCATCATCGGAGGCGAAAGCTTGATAAAAACTAAAGAACTCTCTAGGTGCTCAGCAATATTAGATAACTCATTCCTGTGCCCCAGCCCACTTCTATATATAGTTTGCTTTGAAAATAAAAGGGTTGTTATTGAGGAACTAAATATCAAAATTTGGATTGATGGTGAGAAAATAAGAATCGAGGTGGTTATTTCGATGTGTAACGGTGTTATTGCAGCAGCTCGGTTACTACCGCATTTATCTCTCGCCCATCGGCTTTCCCTTTAAGTTGAGCGATAAGCTTGG
>CAZMJZ010000056.1:0-8269 GCA_964566845.1 uncultured Dehalococcoidales bacterium
TAAGCATCTTAAGCAGTCCCATTGCTTCATCAACCGCAGTCCCGGCACTTTCAGCGTAGCCGTCAGCGCCGTATTTATCGGCAACCTCCGGGTTGATTGGAGCGCCACCTATCATGATACGGATATTGGGATTTCTCGCCCTTAGCTTCTTTATCACTATCGGCATACCCAGCATACTGGTCGTCATCATCGCTGAGAGAGCCACCACATCAGAATCAGTCCTTAGCTGCTCCTCAACAAACTTATCCAGTGGTACATCCTTGCCCAGGTCATACACATTCCAGCCAGCCACATCAAACATCATCTTGACCAGGTTTTTACCAATATCGTGGACATCACCCTCAACTACACCGATAACTAGAGAGCCTTTCACCTCGGATTTTCTCCCCGAAGCTAAGACGGCTGGTCTCAGCAAGTCAAGCCCGGCATACATAGCATCGGAACACATCAAGAGCTCGGGAACAAAGTATTCCTTATTATTGTAGGCTTCGCCCGCCCTCTGCATTCCACTAGCCAGTCCTTCCATAATTGCGATGAAGGGGTCTACACCCTCATCCAGGGCAGTATGGCACCACTTCACAGCATTTTCCTCTTCAAACTCATACACCGAATCGTTTAGCGCTTTTAGAATCTCTTTGGTTCTTTCCTCTGTTGCCATATTATTCTCCTCCCTTGTTTAAAAAGATAATACTTTGGTCAAGTGGATAGTCATTTCTCTCACTTTAAGTCTTTTACTATCTAGCTGCCATCACCTCTCTTTCTATTAATCGGCTCCATTGCCCAGATAACAGGTCTTTATGCACGCAACCACCCTTGCCCACACTAAACAATGAGGACAACGTTTAGTAATACTCTACACTCTTATCTTGCCGCTCAAGTTTTATATCTATTTAGGGAGCCAATCACCTAGTAGAATATACAACAGGCATATTATTGTTGTCAAGAAAACACCTTGATATTGTATCGCAACTATCCAAAGGTATCCAGATAATTCTACCTGAAAGCTCAGAATCATTTCTTAAGTCTAAAGTTTTTAGCCTCTTCTACAAGGGCTTTTATGTTATTAAGCGGCATTAATACTTCAATACCACAGCAAGGCTCGAGCATGGTAACCCCAGACTCAAGCGCTTTCCTGGCAACAGCTCTTACCTCGTCAACAGTACCATGAGTTAGTACTCCTTTTGAATCAACATTACCCAATATTTTAACGCTACCTACGATGGGCTTTATCCGAGCGATATCAACACTTGGCTTGACGCTTATAGCATCAAAACCGATGTCAACGATTTCTGGTATAAATGGCTCGACATCCCCACATAGATGCAGGATTCTTATTCCCCCTAGACTGTCGGCAATTCTTTTCAGGGCTGGCTTAATGTATTTTCTAAAAGTGGCAAAACCTATTATGTCCGGCGTCCCCAATGGCTCACCAAGTGATACTATATCAGAGCCGGCACGATATTGGGCTTTAGCATACTGTATGATGGCTTCGGTAGCAAAATCAATGAACTTTTTAGCATTTTCTGGCTTCTTTATTCCCCACCCCATAAATTTAGTTGGCCCAGCTAACTCACTAGCCAGCGAATACGGACCAAAGACAAAACTTGTTACCGGAAGAAAATCTCCCACTTCTTTCCTTACCAGACTAATGGCTTCCATTATGGCTGGAATTCTAGCTGTTTTCAGAAAATCGTCTGGCATCTTTAGCTGCTCGGGACTGTCCCATACAGGCTTAATCATTGCTGGTTTAAGGTCATTACGGTCATAGAATTTAATTTCACAGCCTAAAGCTTCGGGCAATATACTGAATTCGTGTCCAATGTTCACATTTTCCAGCCCAGTTATCTCCTGGCTCGCAATAGCTAGATTTGCCATCTTTTCAGGGTCTTTAAAAGCTTCGGGCCAGTATATTCCAGCAGCTTCTTGTATCTCTACGGTAACACTTCCTCCACAAGCCCCAATACAGGTTGCCGGTACTTCATCAACCTCCCCACCCAATAAAGCAGCTAAAACCCTTCGTTTTGGAGTGAATTCCAATATTTTTATACCTCCTTTGAGAATTTATTAACTCCGGTTTAAACTCCACCATTCAGTTATAAGAACCCTACTTTTACTCAAATTTTACCCCATATCTCGGAGCTACTTGTTGTATTGTTTTGATTATCATGCTATACAGAAGGTCCTCAGGTAATTTGCTGGCTATCGCATCAACCACTAGCCTACCACCACCAAGATTCTCCATATCGCCAGCGAAATCGACTTCTTGGGCTAAGCTGACTAAACTGGCTTTAAGGAAAAAGTTCTCATCGCTGATGATTGCCTTTATATGATTTATCTCTCCTTCCATGCCGACTGCCTTTTCGGCTATTCCCACTAACAGGTAACTCATAAAGTCCTTCACCTCAGATTGGCTAAGAGCACGCTCAACCTCAATGGCGTACCGCTCTCCTCGCTCTCCTATTTCAGTCACCGACCTGGCAAAAGTCTTAAACACAGTCATGGTAACCACGGTAAGGAATTCATGTCTTCCCTGAAGCACTACGCTTGATAATTCATCTAAACCCATCCCCGTTTTTGCCGACATCATTATTAATCTTGCCCTGGGATTGATGTGCTGAATGATGGTTCGTATCGCCGGGAGCTGGTCCGGCGCCACCAAGTCCATCTTGTTTATCACCACTACCTCTGCATCCTCTATTTGACGGGATTCAATAAAGGGTAACTCCTCAGTATGTCCCTGATAGGATAAAAGTCGCGGTGCATCAACGAGTATTATTACCGGCGCCAAGTCTACTGTTTCACCAAACTTTCTCCCAAATTCCTCATATAAGTTTGAGGGCAGAAAATAAGCTACTGGCTCAATGAACAGCACATCTGGGACGAACCTCTCGGTTATGTTATCAATAATGTAAGCGAGGTGGTCTAGATAAAAGCAAATGCATCCTCCTGTGATTTCCTCAGCCTCGAATCCAAGATGTTTGATCATCTCTCCGTCGACATTGATTGCCCCTTTGTCATTGGATACTACCGCCACCTGCTTCCCCCCCTGGCTTACCTTCTTGCCTAATTCCATAATTGTAGTGGTCTTCCCCACGCCGTAAAAGCCACCTATACTGGCGATTCTTACTTTCTTCAATGTGAAGCTCCTGGTATTAAAAGTTAATCTTAACTACTTAATCTACTTTATTATTTACTATGGAAGTAAACATTTCCAATATTTACCAAGGTAACCCTTAGCAAATTCTATAATATTCTCGGTTTCTTTCAATCTAAGGTCTTGCGTAAGTTCGTCAGGAATCGGCACCGGCTCTTCCAGCTCCATTTCGATCCCGGTTACTCCGGCTATTGATGCTAGCCAGCCAAGAGATACCACCCTCGAATCATAGCTATAACCAGAACCTACAAAATCAATAACCTTACCCTCACATACTTCTTCAGCTATTTGTCTGACTATACTACCAATCATTTTGATACCTTTGAGGGTTAATCCCATCTGCGTTATTCTATCAGTAAAGTGAGTATCGCTCCCGTCTATCATCATTATTAACTCTGGTTTGAATTCCTTAGCCAGTGGGGTAAAAATACTTCTTAGCACATATTCATAAGCTGTGTTACTTGTCCAAGGAGGCAGTGGTATATTCACTGAATAGCCTTCACCCTCCCCTTCCCCTACTTCATCGATAAAACCTTTTCCGGGATAAATGGTACGAGGGTCTTGATGAATCGATATTTGCAATACTCTTGGCTCCTGGTAAAAGATGCTATAAATGCCATCACTAGCATGGGCATCTACATCCAGGATTAAAATCCTTTCTATATCATGATTTCGCATTAAGTTCTCAACGCATAATCCCACATCGCTGAATATGCCGAATCCTTTCTCATGGTCTCTTCGGGCATGTTGAACTCCTCCTCCTATGACAAAAGCCTTGTCAAATTTGCCTGATAGAACAATTTCACCGGCAAGCTTTCCTGCCCCGGCAAGGAGCTTTGCCGCTCTAACCAGACCTGGTGAAAGCGGTGTATCATGTGGGTCTTTCGATTCATATCTATCTATTCTTCTGATATAGTCCTCAGTATGGACAAGTTTTAACTCGGCATAGGTAGCATATGAGGGTTCAACCATTTCGAAATCAGGATTCCCACCCAGTATATCTCTAAATAAGTGCATAAAATTTTCGTATCTTTCGCCAGTGAGCACATGACCTAAATCATACTCCTTCATTTTCTCACTATACAAAACGGCTGCTTTCATAATCTTCCAGGTTACTTCACTACTTCAAAGACCGCCACTAGCCCATGCCCACATCCCAGCCCTTGCTGAAGCCCCATCTCCAGTTCCCTAAGGCAGTAGCCCAATTGCGGCTCGACTAGGCTAGCCCTAGGGTTTCCTATTCTCACTCTTGATACCATCCTTATTACCTTCCTCATGACACTGAGCGCTCTCCTAAGAGACATAGGCATTTCTGCCGGTGCTCCCGGTAGCTTGCTTCCCTCAAGTAGTGCCTTGGTATAAGTTACTAAGTGGTTCCAGCAATCAGCTAGCCTTTGGTGGTAAGTGTTTACCTCGGGGAAACCATCCTTGGGAACATATAAAATCAATACATCATCTAGATTGGTACACAAGTTAGGCTCAAAAAGGGAACTGACTAATCGGCGTATGGGTTGACAGTGGGGATTATATCGGGCTGTATCCATGTGGCGCCCTACGAATGAGGAGCGGTCAGCCATTTTCCGCAATACAATGCTACCTCCGGCCTTCCTCTTTACCTGGCGATATATGTGTAAAACCTCTGCTCTCCCCACAATCCTTAATGGGAAATAAGTCAACTCTGGCTGCTTTACCCCATCGCCTGAGTAAATATACGAGATGGCATAATCCATCCACTGGTTATGCTCAAAATCTTTTGTCCATAGCGCCTGCCACTCATATGAGAAGCGCCCCAGCCAGTCAATCATGATGAGGGCAGCATCTTGGCTGTGTTTAGCGATGTTGCTCAACAGTTCTACAGTCTGCTCATCGGTGTTGTGGGATAGTGTCCCATAGTTGGCTAGATATAGGTCATAGGGTTCTTCGCTTGAGAAATCGTAGTCATTGAAGTCTGACTTTGTGAAAACTACATTCTGTTTATCTCCATAGATAGCCTGAGCTTGCCTCATCAGCCCCTCATTTATATCAATTCCATGGTAAAGCTCAAGCATGTCATGCGGGAGAACTATTGTTTTAGGCTCTGAAATCGAGGAGTTGCTGGTAATGTTGGTAACGATATCCAAGCCATCCCCACTACCACAGCCAAGGTCCAGTAGGCGAAGCTTTTGACTACACTCCGTCTTTCGGGCTACCAGCCGCTCCAGATATGGTCTCAAGTAGAGACCAAGCTCTTCATCCTCCCAGAAGCGGCGCACATTATCGTATTTCCCCAGAAGTCCAGTTAATTTCTGGTAATGCCCGCTCTTGAGCGCCTCATTGTAAGCATCTATCGCGGTCATAAACCCTCTCCACTTTCCACACCAGTACTTAAAGCCTCCATCACTCTTACTGCCTCAAAGCCATCAGCTCCGTAGCCATCAGCCCCTATGCTTCGAGCGAATTCCTCCGAGATAGGCGCCCCACCGATAATGACCTTCACCTTATCCCTGAGCCCACTCTCAATGAGTGCTTGAATTACATCTCCCATGCGAACCCTGGTACTGGTTAGCAGCGCTGATAGTCCCAGGAATTGTGGGCTTTCCTTCGCCACCGCATCCACGATAACTTGAGGAGCGATATTGTTCCCCAAGTCCTTGACTGTGTAGCCTGCCCCCCGAAGTAATATTGATACTATGTTCTTCCCGATATCGTGAAGGTCTCCTTTTACCGTAGCCACAATTATTTTACCCTTTGGCTCGATGCCACTCTTGACGAGATGAGGCTCCAATATCTCCATGGCTGCCCCTACCGCCTCAGCCGAGGCTAACATATCAGGAAGATAATATTCCTCAGCCTCAAATTTCTGTCCCACGACGACCATACCCTCGCTGAATCCCCTTTTTATTATATCCTCAGGGCTAATGCCCCTGGCAAGGGCTTTCTCAGTAAGCTCGCTGACCCCAGGCTGCCCCACCATCCCCTCATCAAAGCCTTCATCGTCCTGCGTTACCCTCCCCTGGATAACATTTTCTCGAATTAAGCTAATTACATCCTCTGCCATTTCTACTCTCCAATTCTTAGTAATCTCTCAGCCTGGTTAACAATCCGGGCACCTGCTGAAATACCTCATCTATGGTCATTTTATCTATATGGCGAGGTGGCAGTGACAACACCTCATCCATTTGTTTTTGCGCCCGAAGCAGCGTCTCATCCACCATACCTTTGCTCTCAAAGGGATATGGCGGTGTAATTTCACCGGAACGAAGCACACTCCGCACAAACCGGACATAGAGCTTATGGGAGGTGCCCATGACCTTTCTCACCTGCTCCAGAGATTCTGAAATCCTATCAGCGGTCACCATCGGCTGTTTGACAAATCTTTTTACCATACTTATATGGGCATTATCCAATACCGCTTGAACCGGACAAAAGGTATTGGTTCGTTCCAGAAGACCGAAGGCGTAGTGAATATATTGTGGACCGGCGAGTGTCACCAGTATGTGGGAAAATAACCTCTCCACCGAAGCCTGTATCCCTGGCACCTTCACATCGGAGACACCCCCGGTGGAGTAGCAGGGCAGACTATAATAGCGCGCCATCTGGACGCAGTCAATGTTATACTGGCTGAACTCAGGGACTCCATAGGAGTCATAAAGGTCATCCATGCGCGCCCTTACCGGTACGCTGCCATAGAGCACAGGCGTACCCTTGTTCACTAATTGAGTTAGGGCTATGCCCACCAGAATCTCAGCATTGATCTGAGCTACCATACCCTCTTCTCTAATAGGGGCAGTGGAACCACCCTGGGGGGAACTAGAGATGACAAGGGGAATACCTCTCCTGGCTATCTCTATCGACGTCTGTGTAGTATCGTCCACGAGCTGAAGAGGGCTTTTTACCAAGCAGGTGATGAAAGAGATGATGGGGTTTTCCCTGAACCTGTCCTCTCCACCAGCTATAATGTGGGACATCTTAACCACATTATCCAGTTGACTTAGCTCAGTTAATCCGGACATCACATGCTTGGTGGTGTTGTTCAGTGAGGCAAAGAGCTTGTTAACATCTTTGTTATCATCGGTGATGTCATCATCCTGGATATTGACGGGGCGCAGGAAACTGTCCCAGGAGTCTAGGTGTTCACAGAGGCGCGCTGCCTTGGCTAGCCTGTCCACAGTACCCTTCTGCACCCTGAACACGGGCAACTCAACCTCATAATCTGGCTTACGCTTGCTGATGAAAGTTTCCCCACCCACATCCAGCCAGTTATTAGCCTCGGAGCCTGAGGCAAAGTGCACCCTAGGTTCCTGCCCATTAAGGATGAGGCAGTTATTCTCATCCCGTGCTCCCAGCCTCACCACCTTTGGTGCTGCCTGCACCGCGTCGGTGATTATATTCTCGGGTATTTTAAGCAACCAGCAGTCGGCACTGCCCTGGTGTATAGGTAAAACCTCAGCACCGTGGTCGCCGAATATGTCAGCAGCATTGCGGTTGAAACACAGTACGCCAGGGTTAATCAATATGGACAGAGAAGCCCGGTGAATCTGCTCCACCTGCTCCAGTTTGAGCCTCTGATAGGGTTTTACCAGAATTCCTGGCCGTGACACCGCATACCTCCTAGTCTACTAAAATGCCCTTCCGATGAGCCCTGATGTATCCCCTAGAAGTGCCCCTACCGGTAAGCATATCAGCCACCTTGATAAAGCTCATCATTTTAGCGTCAAGTGGATTTAATATCACTGCATCCAGTCCAGCGCAGGCTGCCATTAGCAGGAAGGCACGATTAACCAACCTCCTATTAGGTAGTCCATAGGAGATATTGCTCAAACCCAATACAGTCTTGGCATCTGGATAGTGGGATTTGATCTGCTCTATTGTCTTTAGGGTAATCAACCCCTGACTGGAATCCACAGCGATGGGTAGTACCAGAGGGTCAAATAATATCTGCTCCGCCTTTACACCCAAGCGGGTCAGGTGCGTCATTATCAGATCACAGGCGGCTAGACGCTGTTCAACATCCTTGGGTATACCGTTGGTTCCCATAGCCAGCGCTACCAGCCAGGCTTGACCTCCTGCTGCCAAGGAGCCAACAGATACTAGCTTCTCAGGCTCGGCAGTAACGGAGTTGATTATCAGCCTTTC
>CAZMJZ010000057.1:0-8073 GCA_964566845.1 uncultured Dehalococcoidales bacterium
CAGCGATGACAGCCGCATTTCGGGGGTCATCCTCAGGGATTCCCTTCTCAACCTTACCTACTATGTCAGCTCCGGTGTCGGCTGCCTTGGTGTATATGCCACCACCAACTCTGGCGAATATAGCTACTGATGACGCACCAAAACCAAAACCGGGAATAATTTTCAGAAAGTCAGGGTTATTATGAAAGGCGAAGTAGAGGATGCTCAGACCAAGGATACCGATACCAACTACACACATCCCCATTACGGCTCCGCCACGAAAGGAGACTCTTAAGCCTTGATTTAGGCTCTTTTGGGCGGCAGCGGCTGTTCTGCCGTTAGTCCTGATAGCCATATTCATCCCGATATAGCCGGCTAGACCGGAGCAGATAGCGCCAAAAACGAAGGACAGGGCTACCCACCAACCAAGGTTAGGCACTGCGCCCAGAATGATAGTAACTATCACTACGAATATGGCTAATATGCGGTACTCCCTGCCCAGGAAAGCTAATGCACCTTCCTTGATAGCGGCTGATATTTCTCTTATCTTCTCCGAGCCTGGCTCTTGTCTCAGCACGTAGTAAGCCATTAAGCCAGCAACAGCTAGCCCTAGGACGCTAGCTATTGCTGGGATTGCTATGATTACTATTGTATTCATTATTTATTCTTCTTTCTATCTAAATGAGGTTTGTGTTACTAACCTACTGAATATCACTCTCAAATTTTCCCAACCTGTCTTTTAAATCCTTTTGGCTTATGACTAATGTCAGGTCACTGCGTGTCCTTTCTAGAACACCACGAACCATATCGGTAGTGCGGCGTAGTCCGCCGGTTATGGCGTCAGGGAAGTCAATAGTAACTAAAATACTGTAGATGTCGTCCATAGCTTCTAATAATTCCTCGCCCCGAGATAAATCACCCCATCTCATACTGTCCAAGAGGTAACGCCTTAGCTCGCCAACAGCTTCACCTAATCCGTTCAGGTAAGCTGACGAGTCAATGTTCAATTCACTGGGGTCTGGAAGTCGCTTCCCGGTTACGAGGGCGAGAGTGATACTGCCTTCAGCAAACTCCTTCTGGGCATCTCTGATGAAGCCAGTATGGCTAAGCTCACTATAGGCATCCACGGTTTTATTAGCTTCGTCAAGCAAGTTACGGGCTTGTTGGAGTAACTCTTCAGCCTGGGTAAACTCCTGGCGGTGAACAGCGCGAATGGCATTGCTGCAGTGACGAATTACTTCACGGCATAGAGGCAGTACCTTTTCTCTAGCCGCATCTTTGGCTGACAAGCTTAATCTAATCTGGTTAGCAATTGAATCTAGATTATCGGTTAATCTATTCACCTCTATACCTCCAGTGTCTCTGATATTTTTCGAGCTGCTTCCTCCACATCCTCGGCCTGGACTACAGCACTAATCACGGCTACCGAGTCAGCGCCGGCAGCCATAACCTCGGCGACATTATCTTTAGCAATTCCACCAATAGCAATCAGGGGTAAGGTTACTGCCTGTCTGATTTGACGCAGCCTGTCCGAGCCAACTACCTCCACCGTTTCTTTGGATGTGGTTGGGTATATTGAGCCGACGGCAATATAATCAGCACCCTCAGATTCGGCAGCAATAGCCTGATTTACGGTGGTTGTTGAGCAGCCCAGGATTTTGTCTATCGGCAGCAGCTGGCGAGCTACTCTTATAGATAGGTCACTCTGTCCTAAGTGCAATCCATCAGCATCAGTGGCTAGAGATAAATCAAGGTAGTCATTTATTATAAAAAGCACACCATGCTCAGCACATAGATTTCTTAGCTGTTGAGCTATGGGCAGCAGTTCTCTTTTGCTTTGGAGTTTATCGCGCAACTGAATTGTCTTAGCTCCTCCCCTGATTGCCTGACTGGCTACATCAATGTGGCTACGCCCCTTTACCAGGGCTTGTGTGTCTATGATGACATAGAGCCCGGGTAAGCGCTTTATCTTATCCTGGCGCAGTAGTTTGGAAAGCAGTGCTTGCTCTATTGTGTAGAGATTAAACCTGGCTTGTTTGAACTTCTCTGAGTCTAATTTGGGCATAACCTCTGGGATTTTAGTCATCTCCTCCAAGACTCTCAGCGATTCCTGAACCCTTTTGGCGTTAGCCACAACCATTACAGGTAACTCCCTCTGCTTCTTCAAGCCAGGTGCTTCTATATTAATACCAACATCACTTTCTGAGTCTCGGGCTTGAAGCAGTTGCTGATGGAATACCCAGTCGCCTATTAGCATCTTATGTCGCATAGTTTTTAGTTGCTGGGTTAGAGTGGCATCATTAAGCAATAGTCGGGCTAGGTCTTCAAGAAAGCGAAGCCCCTCGCCAATGCGATTCAAATTGGCATCAATAATGCGGAGTGTTTGTCTTGATATTGCTTCTGGTGGAGTCATAAGACGGCTAATTTTAGCACAAGCCAAATTGGCTAGTAAAGCTGGGTAGCTCTCAGAATTCGCTTACTGCATTTTCAATGAGTTTGATGCGTGATAGCTTACCCTCCTTGTTTAGCTCTACGGCTACTACATCAATGCGCCACAGTGGCGGCAAGTTATCATGAGTTTGTCGGTAGCGAGAGGCGACAGTCATTAGCCTTTCCATTTTTGTTGTTGTGATTGATTCTTCAGGACTACCGAACTCCAGGCTCTTTTTAGTTCTTACCTCAATAAAGACCAGGGAATCTTTATGCTTGGCTATAATATCAATCTCACCCTCAGGGCAGCGGTAGTTAGTTTCCTTAATGTGGTAGCCTCGCTTTTTAAGGAAGTCCTTGGCTAGCTTTTCACCCAGGATACCAGTATCTCTACGTTTCATCTTTCTATTATACCCTTGACTGGCTTAAAAGAGTGGCGATGGATGGGGGATGGTCCCAGACGGTGCAGGCAGACGAAGTGCTCTTTGGTTCCATAGCCTTTGTGCTGGGCTAACCCATAGCCAGGGTAAACTCTATCAAGCTCTATCATCAGCAGGTCTCGGGTCACTTTAGCCATAATAGATGCACAGGCAATTGAGAAGCATAAGCTATCACCATTGGTTATGCCCTTTTGAGGTAGTGGCACCTCAGGAAGGAGCATATAATCTATGAGGAGTGATTGGGGCGGCGGCGAAAGCTGGTCTATAGCCAGTTTCATAGCTAGGCGTGTTGCCTTTATTATACCGTTAGCATCTACCACTTCATTGGGAGCCATACCGATACCGACTGATATGGCTATTTCGTGGATATGGTGAAATAGAAATTCTCTGGTGGCTGGGCTCAACACCTTGCTGTCTTTCACCTGGCTGAGCCAGGGAGCGTCTATGTGGCAGGGCAGGATGACGGCAGCGGCTACCACCGGGCCAGCTAAGGCACCACGTCCAACCTCGTCAATACCAGCAATACGCTGGTATCCTTGTGACTCAAGTATTTTTTCTTCGGCAAAAGATGGTACCTGAAAATTATTTATCACCTTCACCTCCGCCCAGGGCGGACTCTGTCGCTCCCTTTATCCTTCTCTCCCAGTCGAGCCTATGACCTTTTCTTCAGCCGTGGTTTGCGAAAGATAAAACAAATACAATTCCTTCTGATACACTACACTGGGCATAGGAATAGTATAATACATCTTGACTTCCGAATCATCCACTTCAATCATATCTACAAAGCATTTGAGAAAGCTCCTTTGCTCACTTATGAAATACTTCGCCAGCGAGTTCCCAAGCTCACTGGCATAGTCCTGAACTATCTTAGCCATGCAATGATACAGTCGGATATAAAGCACGGCTGTGGTTAAAACGAGACGGCACTTAATTATCTAGATGGGGACTAACTGGTAGGGGCAACAACGGTTTTCAAGACCGTATCCTTAAACCACTCGGACGCCCCTCCTCGCCTTAGATTTTGTCGTAATCCTATCGGGAAATCTACACTATCGTATATTTTTTATAGCGAGGAGAACAGTGTCCATGGCTGAGTAGGTCTATCCTTCAAATACCCTTCAAGCCAATCAAACTGAGGATTCTCTTCTAAGTATTGGTCGGCATAGAAAGGCATGCCGCAGGAGCTTCCCCACCTGGCATAAAAGCTCATCTGCTTGGCCATTTTGCTATCAACTACCTTTCCGTCCACTGCTCCCTGCGGAGCGAAAGGTAATCTTTCTGGCCAAAATTCCATTGGGTCAAGGTCGTAGTGACCACAGATGGTGCGTGAACAAGGATTCTCTTTATTTAGATAAATATCGTAGTGGTCGGCTAGCATCTTTTTGGCTATTTCTGTATCAATTTCTCCATAATACTGGTTGATAAGCTGTTCCCAGCGGACTCTACGGGCGCCCATGGGCTTTCTGATATCTGAGTAATCGCTGGGGTTTTCACATTCCTGATTACGGATTTTCAGATCAGTGGCAACATTAAATCCGGTGAAATATCCATCAAAGGTCCTCTCCAAACTGCTATATTTTAGTCCCATCTCAAATCTGGCAATCTCACCGGTGTTCACATTTCCTAACAGCCAACTGTTAGCATAGGCTCCATTGTTGTCTTTCTTCATGATGTCTACCCACTCGTCAATGGTTTCTGCATACTGCATTGCCTTTCTTTCCCGCAAAAACTCCGGTGTTTTGGTGGAGTCAAATCCGGAATACCCGCCGATGGTGGTTTCTGTACCAATTATACCGACATCGGTAACAAAGAAATCTGTGCCGCTATCGATTAAACCGGGTGAAGTCTGCATCAAGATTCGATTCCCTTCTTCTGGCTTAACATCTAAAATTATATTGTAGAAATCACCAGCGGCATAGGTATTCCAGGAGTTATGAGCCATGACAATTCCTCCGTCCTTGGTAAACTTGTCAGTGGCGATGAAGGCACTGCATTTATCTTTTCCCTCCCCTTCTTCACCTTTGACCTCAGGCCACCAATAATCGAGAAGCTCCATCATACCATTCAACGCTATGATTTCCTGATAAGAAACCTCCGTCTCGGCTTGACTTACCCCCGCCGCAATTCCTTTAATTTCAGTGAGAAATTCCTCATCAATTTTGGGTGTGAAGATTTTATCTGCTGCTTCTATAAAGAACTCAAAATCTTCCCCAGTATCCCATGTGGCCAGATACTTATTGACTCTCAGAGATTCCTGAATCTCTTCGGCTAGAAGATACCCATGTTGAAGACCTCGCTCATATGGTGCCCCTTCTATGTGAATATATATCCAGCCGTTTTCCTCGTAACGATATCCCTTATCGAACCAGATTTTTTCACTACCAGTCAGTTGTGTTGATGGCGCCGTGGAACAGGCAGCTCCAATTATTAGAGCTAACACAAGCAACAAACTAAGGATAATTGGTTTCATGATGTTCCCCCTTTTATGCTTTTTAATTACCTGATATAAAGCTTCAGTCCAAATTCAAAACTGCTATAAGATTACAGCGTTAAAGTAACTATCCTGCCTGATGAGTTAACGGTGCGGCAATAAGTCGTATAAGGATTATACTTGCATCGCCCATCGAGTGGCAATGCCTTAGATGCTGGTCTTTACGCTTATTATCTAGTTGCATCTTCCCCTACCATTCTGGCTTTATCGTACATCATATATTCAATACACCATTTGGGTCAAGCCCCTTTTAATGTCTCTAATTAGCCATATTCCATTTTTGTCCAAGCAGATGTTGATATCAGGGATTCTAGTTCTGACCAGACCACGCTTGGCTGTCATAAGTCTACCTAATTTGACAGTTTCCTCTTATATCGCTCTCTTTCCTTTCTGCTATAATTTGTCCTTTCCTCCTTTTTGGTTTTCATCTTTAAAGTCGCTTCGAACGTTAGTTATCTGCCATTTCTTCTTTTCTCCTTATTTAAGGTCTTTTCACAAAAAACTTTACTGGATACATGCTAGCTTGCTGAGGGGTAATTTACTAGACTAATGCCTAATCAGAGAGTATTGCTGCCGTCTCCCCGTTAAGGTATTACCATATGTCATATATATTATCAACATGTTGACTAGTTGTATACTAGCTAGGCGTGGCAAACCAAAGGGAGAATACCTGCAGTTTCGAGAGGTTATTGTAAGAGCCACTGGCTTTTTATCTCTACCCCCCTAATCCATAAGTCCATATTCAAAAAGCCCATCACGTAAGTGTCATTGCGAGTCCTTCGGTAGAAGGACGAAGCAATCTCACTTCCATTCCAGAGATTGCCACGTTGCCTACGGCTTCTCGCAATGACAAGTGAAATTTCCCTTGGAAAATCCACGGATTAGGGCACCCTTTGACATATTAATTTAAGGCACCTAAAATTACACATGGAGGACCAGATTGCCGGCAAGAAAAGAACGAGCCTACTATAGGGCAGTTCGTCGGGTGGCGGCGTTAGTCAATTCCGGTACAGTATTGAAAGAGGTTATGCTCGCCGTTGTTCGTGGCACAGCCAGGGTAATGGAAGCTGGCGCTTCACTGGTATTGCTCGACTCCACCAGGAAGAGGCTTATCCATACTTACTCATGGGGTTTATCTCAGTACTACATACACAAGGGGTTGCTAGATGCCGATAGGAGCCTGGAAGAAGTAGTCACCGGGCAGCCTGTGGCCATTGCCGATGTAGGGCATGATAGTCGCATCCAGTACCCTGAGCTGGCAGCTAAAGCTGGTATTGTCTCTATATTGGGTGTGCCACTTGTAGTCGATGACGTAGTGGTAGGTAGTCTAAGGGTCTACACTAGGGGACACACTGAATTCAGCAGCCAAGACATCAACTTCGTATTCACGATGGCTAACCTGGCCGCTGTAGCTATTCGCTGGCATAAATTGCGCCAGGAGGAAGCGAAGATACAACAGGTAAAAGGTAAGGCCGAAGCCGAGGCGGCAATCATGAGGCAAGCCCGTATGGTGGCCTTTGCTCACCCCAGTGAGGACGAGTTCGCCCGCATATTAGACTTCTACAACATAGAGTGGGTTTATGAGCCTCGGTCCTTTCCCCTGAGATGGGAAGGCGACAGAGTAACAGAGATGTTCACTCCTGATTTCTACCTGCCAGGACTTGACCTCTATATAGAGCTTACTACCCTCAAGCAAAGCCTAGTCACAGAGAAAAATCGAAAGCTACGGCACCTAAAGGAAATGTACCCCGAAATTAAGATAACCCTGCTTTACAAGAAGGATTTCGACCGGCTACTGGCGAAATACGGTTGTGGTCCACTGGTCCAAATTCGGGGCCGTGGCATCAGCCGTGTGCTCTATTCTAGTGCAGAACTTAATCGCCGGGTCCAAGAGCTAGCAGAGCAAATATCTAGGGACTATTCTGGTCGTTACCCCGTAATGGTAGGTGTGCTGAGGGGTGTTTTTTGCTTCATGGCCGACCTAATTCGCCAGATAACCATACCACTCGAGGTAGACTTCATGTCCATATCGTATTACGGCGGTGATGATAGTTCCGTGGTTAATATCACGAAAGATATTGATCTGAATGTGGCTGGGAGGAACGTTGTTATGGTAGAGGATATCGTTGACACTGGCTTGACTTTGAGCTATATAATTAACCATCTCAAGGCTAAAGGGGTGGCCAGCCTATCGGTTTGCACTCTACTAGACAAGCGGATACGCCGCATAGCTAATATGACCCTTGACTACGTTGGCTTCGAAGTGCCAGACGAGTTTGTCGTGGGCTATGGGTTGGACTATAGGGAGGAGTACCGGAACCTGCCTTTTATTGGTATCCTCCGGCCAGACGAGCCGGATACGAAAGAAAGCTGTTCCCCAGAAGAATTGCTTGCAGATGAGAACCAATAAAAATACCCCAGGTAACCTTTGCACCCCGGACTTCCTGCTTCAGTTGCTTCCTTTCAGCTAAACCTACTAGGTTGCTTTTTCCACATTCCGCCACATCTGCTTCAGTTACCTGGAGTTAGTATAATATGCCATAGGCATACTACGGTTGTCAAGGCAATTGATGGCGAATCCAAAAGAGCTAGAGGCGTTGTGAACCAAAAAAAATAATGCTGGAAAGGGAAATACCTTATTGTTTTGTAATATATCGCCGTCGTTATTAGGTAAGGAGTAAAGGCTACGTCAATATATATATTATTATATACTGCTAAAATATTTTATAAAAT
>CAZMJZ010000058.1:0-8004 GCA_964566845.1 uncultured Dehalococcoidales bacterium
ATCGTTCTGGTGGTCCGTCTGGAGCTACATTAGCCAGCATATCACCGTCACCAACACAAACCTTACATTCCGGTGGAACCGTACGCTTTACTTTAAACTTCACCTTCCAGAGCATGTAGAGGCTGTTTAATTTCGAAAAGCCCTATTTTTAGCTTAAGAACCAGGGTTTTTCCGCCTCCTTTTTGTTCCTTCACCTCCAGCTACATGGTAAAATTAATCAGGTAGCAGGGGGGGGTATTGGGAAAATCGCTAATCAGCTCACTTTTACCACCTATAAGGCATCACTTAAGCTCAAGCCAAACGACCCTACTAAAATCATCTTCGATAATATCGATTGGTATTTTATCCATTCCTTAGTCAGTGGTAAATATTCACCTCAAGGAGCAGAGGGTTATGACCCCGCTTCACTATTCAAGACTCAGCTTTTAATCTACCTGGGTGAGGTCAGTTCCGACCGCAAGCTGGCTTCTGCTTTGCGCTATAACACCAGGTTCTGCCTCCTTTGCGGCTTTAATTTTCTCAAGACTCCTTATAAGGGTACCTTTACTAACTTCCGTGACCGCCTTGATGAGGATGTCTTCTATGAGATTCTCCACCGGTTAATTGCCCAGTCCATTGTCTTAAAGGTAATCACCGATGGTGATACCGCTATAGACTCTACCCATCTCTGGTCTCATGCGAACCTCTTCGGCAAGAAAACCTGTTCCTATAAGGGAAAATGCCACTGTCCCAGAGATTATTCCGCTCTCGATGCCAGGTGGGGAGCTAAGAGCAAGGACTACATGCTCTTTATCTTCCTATGGGAGAACCTTTTACCTTCACCCGGCAAGGGATTACCGTTTGATAGTCCCCATCCCCAGAGGGAGCGATATCTGGCAGGAGAAGTATAATGCTCGCACCAGCATCGAGAGGGCTTACTCTGAAGAGAAAGGTAGCCACCGCCTGGCAAATCCCAGGGTTAGAGGGCTATCCAATGTGAAAATCCATGTCTATTTAGCCCTGTGTGCGCAAGTAATAAAGCGGATTGGGGCTACGGCGATGGATAGGTTTACCAGCCCTCAACCTGTACCATGCAATGTAAGGGCTTAAGGAGAACCTTGAAAGATATAACCGGTCTTTGATTATAGAGGGCAATATTGCCTCAGTAGTGGTATTATGCCTTTGTTGAGTTGACTTATGCTGTTGTTAATGTTGAGGTGAACCCCCTTGACCTTAACCCAAACCACTTAGATTCATCTGTTAACTTGCCGAGTAAACCCTACCGAGCAGACTGTGAACCTAACGGAAGATTGACTTGTGAAAATTTTAGTGATAGCATTTTCTTAAGCAAACTATTTTAAGATTAAGGTTATCTAATAAGCATATCATTACCAGGATGATGAGACGCCAGAAAGAGTTAGATTCAGAAAAGAAGATATAGGCGGGGAAATATTACCCATACTTACAACAGGGCGGTATAGAAACAAGCTTGATACCCTGCGTGAATATATTCAAAACGCCATCGATGCTAACGGTAGGCATATAGAGCTTGTAATTGATTCGGACGCTATTATGGTTGCTGATGATGGGAACGGAATGGCTTTTGACGAAGCAAGGAAGGCTATCAGATCCGGCATCTCTGAAAAGAGTCCTCTAGAAAATGTCGGTTTCAGGGGGATTGGCATTTACAGCGCTTTCAATCTATGTGACGCTTTGGATATCTACACTAGAGCAGATGGAGAGCCAGACTGCTACATCATTCATCTAGATTTTAAAAGAATTCGCGAAGCTTTATTGGAAGACCATGAGCGGAAAAAACAAGGCAAACCATCTTCATTGTACTTGGAGAAGTTATTGGAAGAAACAGTCTCCGTTGATGTAGATAGGGATGGTACCGTTCCAAGGCACGGGACCAAAGCAATAATGAGCGGCTTACTCGGAGATATATACCAGGATTTGACTGATTGGGATAAAGTTGTTAGTTATCTCCAAGATGTCGTGCCTCTTCCTTTTAGAGATGATTTCAAGTATGATAGTGTCATTCAGGCAAAATTTGAGGAAGAGGATTATCGGGTAGTCCCATTGACGCTTCAAATAGGTACTGAGCTCAGTCCTATATTCAGACCATATTATGACGGAACGTGCAATCGGCACACCCTGTTATACGGGGCGCTTCAGAATGTTTGCTGACATTCGTCCAGGCAGGTGCTATAATTGATTATGAAAACGGATTAAGTGTAGCAAGGTCAAAAGACACGCGTTCAGAGACTCCTTGGTATGAAGATAGTGGAGATGGCATTCCGCATTCGGGTTCGATGCCGGCAGGAGGTGACGGTACATTAGGGAGCAACATCTCGCTGTAATAATAATGGAGTGGCATCAATATCGACAAAACCAATAGTAGAAGGTGTCTATGAAGCCTTTAAAATAAACATTGGGAGGCTATGCGGTGAAAACTATAGGAATTCTGAAGAGTAAGTACGTATTACTGGTTCTACTTCCTACTATTCTGGCTCTTGTGATTCTACTATCAAATTCAGCGTCAGCTGCCGTCGGGCACTGGAGCTCGGTACCCAGCGGAACATCGCGAGTCCTCAATGACGTCTGGGGCAGCTCCCACTCAGATATCTTCGTAGTGGGTGAGGCAGGCACTATCCTGCATTATGATGGTAATGTATGGTCTCACATGAATAGCGGTACCACTGAGTGGCTCCTTGGCGTATGGGGTAGCTCTCATTACGATGTTTTCGCTGTCGGTGATAAAGGTACCGTCCTCCACTATGATGGTAGCAATTGGAGCCCAATGAGCAGCGGCACCACACAGTTACTCTGGGGTATATGGGGTAGCTCTCCTTCTAATGTCTACGCTGTAGGATTTCAGGGCACAATTCTCCACTATGATGGCAGCAGTTGGAACTCAGTGGCCAGTGGTACAGGATCATCGCTTTTGGGGATCTGGGGTATCTCTCCCTCTGATATTTACGTCGCAGGAGTTGCGGGCACCATAATTCATTATAATGGCAGCAATTGGAGTTCCATGAGTAGTGGCACTACAGCGATACTTAACGATGTCTGGGGCAGCTCATCCTCTGATATCTTCGTGGTAGGTGAAGCGGGCACCATCCTCAACTATAATGGCATTCAATGGAGCTCGATGGCCAGTGGTACGACAAGCCACCTCGGGGGTGTGTGGGGTAGCTCTCACGCTGATGTCTACGCTGTGGGGGACACGGGTAATATACGACACTACGACGGCAGTCAATGGAACTCGATGGCTAGTGGAACCACAACCGTCCTGCAAAGAATCTGGGGAACCTCGAGTGCCAATCTTCTTGCCGTGGGAAACAATGGTAATATACTGAGTTTAGCTTATCTGATGCTCATCCAGCCGCCAGTTGCTGCGGACGACTCATATAGTGTAAATCAAGGCCAGACTCTGAACACTGGTCCACCAGGTGTCTTGAGCAACGACACAGATATCAATGGTGACCCTCTCACTACAGCTTTAGTCAACACTGCCGGCAATGGCAGTTTGAGTCTGCATGCTGATGGGTCTTTCATATACAGTCCCTATGCTGACTTTAGTGGTGTGGATTACTTCACTTATAGAGCTAATGACGGCGCATTTGACTCGAACACCGCTACTGTGACTATTAATGTCAATCCTGTTAACAACCCACCGTTGGCAGTTGATGATTTCTATCCCATGTACCAAGGAGATATGCTTGAGATTGCCCCTCCAGGAATACTCAGCAACGATTCCGACGTCGATGGTGATCCCTTAACAGTCATACTTATCAGCAGTGTGAACGACGGAAACCTGAATCTACACCCCGATGGTTATTTTCTCTACACACCCCATAAGCCGTTCATTGGCATTGACTCATTTATTTATATAACAAGTGATGGCAAGTCCGATTCCAACCACGCTACTGTCATTATTGAGGTAGTTCCGCCGCCTGTCCAAGAACCAGTATGGGAGCTCGCAAACCTGTCAATAACACCAGGCACAGTGAGAGTGGGAGAACCGGTTACTATCAGCGCTGAGGTTTTCAATACCGGGCCAGTTGATGTTGCTAGCATGATTAGATTGCGTTTGGTCGACGGCCCGGTCCTGGGAAGTCAAGAAGTCAATATCCCCCCTGGAGCCAGCGACACAGTCGTATTCATAGAGACATTTCACGAGCCCGGGTATCATGTCATTGCTATAGATGGTCTCATAAGGGAGTTTTTCGTGGAAGAAGTTCCTGAGCCTCAAGACGGAGCACTAAACATATGGATTATTGTTGGACCATTACTTGGGCTTCTAACAGTAGTTCTTGTTATATATTACCTATTAATGAGGAAAAGAAGAGCTTCCAAGGTAACATAAATCACCAATTTTCGGGCGATAGTCAATAGCTATTTAATAAGGGGGGTAAATAGCCATGTTAAGAAAAGCTATATTCGGCTCGATTGTACTTCTGATAGGGATAGTAGCTATAGCATGTCAAAGTGGCGACGAATCGGTAACTACTCCAACAACACAAGATACTACAGGACCAACGCTGGCACCGTCTGGGGGAACCACCTATTATGTATCTCCTAATGGGCACGATGATAATCCGGGCACTGCAGCAGATCCTTGGGCAACGATTCAGCATGCGGCGGATACAATGGCAGCTGGTGACACTGCAGTCATAAAGGGCGGAATTTACAACGAACACGTGAGAACAACTTACGGTGGTAGTGCTGACGATGGCTATATTACCTTCTCTGCCTATCCCGGGGAAAGGCCGATAATTGATGGAGAAGGTGTTGAGGAATCACAGAACGGTATTGTGATTGATAAATCATACATTGAACTTGTAGGTCTCGAAATTCGCAACTGGGAGGAGAATGCCATATGGATAGAAAATGCTGCACATATTGAGATCTCAGATTGCGAAGCCTACGATGTCTTTTACGGTATCGGAGTCGCAGACGGAACATATGATTTTTTATTCAACAGAATTAATGTACATCACTTTGATCTATATGGATTCGATGTTTCACCTTCTGGGGGTGATGATTGCTACAATGGAACATTCAACGATTGTATAGCTCATACAGCGAGAGACCCTGAACAAAATGTTGATGGTTTCGCCCTGGGTCATGGAACGCAGCATGACTTCACGTTGAACCGCTGCCAGACTTATGAGGTTTACGATGGATTCGACATAAGCGCTCGCAACACCACACTAAGTGGTTGCTCTGCTTATAAATGCTGGAATAGTGGGTACAAGATTTGGCAAGATAATGTTAAATTAGTGAACTGTCTCAGCTATAACAATGCAAATTCAAACATTGAATTGGATTGGGACGAAGAACCGGGTACTACTATACTTCAGAATTGCACCCTTATGGATGCCCAGACATTTAACATATGGGTGGAAAATTCGGCCGATTCCCTTCAGATGTATAACTGTATAGTCGCCGGTGGTGATAACATCGGCTTAGCATTTGAGCAGATGTCATCTGGTAACTACAAAGGTGATTACAATTTGTTCCATAATGATAGTGCCGATCGAGCCATCGTAGTTGGTTATGAGGAAGAATTCTCACTTAATCAATTCGAAGCCTGGAGGTCATACAGTGGGCAAGATAGCCACTCCATTTCTACGAATTCAGTGAAAGAACTGTTTGTTGATTCAGGTGGCTTCAATTTGCATCTATCCGCAGCAAGTCCTGCAGTAGAACATGGGACAAACACTGGCGCCCCTTCCTATGACTACGATGGCAATGTTAGACCACAGGGCACCACTTGTGACATAGGTGCCTTTGAGTATTTCCATTAAATTTAAAGGTGTAAAGGTGTTGTTCTACCTATACTACGCAACATATTTATAATTTAACGGCTTTTTAAATAACCTGCTACAGAATATTATAAATATAATGAACAATAAATCGCTGCGGAGAAGCTAAAATGAAGAAAATAACAATTAACCTACTAATAACTGTTTCACTTTTATCCGTTCTTTGGATTGGAGGTTGTAACAACGGAGATGGAGCAACCCCATCAACTGGCGGTCTGCCGGATCTGATTTTAAGTGTTGATGGACATGGCGTTTCTCCATGGCCACCACTTACCGCTCAAACCGCTGTGATTGAGGTAGTACTGGAGAACATAGGCAATGAGCCTGTCGATGAGAGCTTTAACATTGAGCTATATGTAGATGGTAATCTAGTTAGGTACTGGAGATTCTCACCAGTATCGGCAGAAGAAGACCCTGAACATGCGCATAATCCTTTGAATCCTGGAGGTACTCGTATTTATGGTTATGATGATGTTTTTTCAGAGGGGCACCACACCATCCGCTGGGTGGTTGATGGCCAAGATGAGGTCGGAGAGAATGACGAGGGCAACAATGAGCTTGAGTTCACCGCCTTTTGGCAGCATCCACCTGACCTTGTTGTAGAAGACATTTGGCCCGTTGGTGCTGCTTCTGGCGGGCAACAATCAACCTGGATGATAAGAGTCACTAATATAGGGCAAGGGGCAGTAACAATTCCATTTCTGACCACTCTGTGGCCCGAAGGGATTGCCGGAGGAGCACAGGAGAACTTTTGGACGCAGTCTCTTGATGCAGGTCAGTCGGTTACTTTCGAGACCACCCAAGCGTTCAGATCATCTGGTGGTTTGCAATTAACCGTCACTGTGGACCCGAATAATTCCGTTCCTGAAGTGTTGCCAGATGGAGAAAAAAATAACGTTTTAATCAAGCAGTTTGAGTTGAATCCTGTTGATTTGCAGATCGAGAATGTTATCGTGAGTCCACAGGAGCCGCGGAGTTGTGATCTTATAATTTTTTCATTTAGAGTGAGGAACATTGGTGATGGGATAGCCAGCCAACCATTCAAAGTGAAAGTGTTTCCAGGCGTAGTAAATGAAGGTTTGACCCAGCCTGTCCTTCTAACAGTGAATGCACTAAATGCAGGGCAAGCGGTCGATTTACAGCACACGGTGAGGTTGACGGAAGGTGACTATCAAGTCCAAATAGAGGCCGATTTTCCCGACCCAGATGTAGTCTATTTCGAGCCAGATCGAAACAACAATGTAGACGTGAGGCAGTTACACGTCCGAGAATCATTTGATGGTCTTTCAATTTGTTTTGGTGAAAGCATCTACACAAATCCAACCGACCCGGCAGATAGTGCCAGAGATCAAGATGGGGATATGTTAAAAGATGATTTGGAGAATCAACTGGCTAATGGCTTTCGTCCATACTTCAAATTCGATGATGCTGAAGCGGCTCGCAGACCTTTTGAGCCGGTTACCCTGTTTCAAGCTAAGCCTATGGGATGCACTGGAAGCGGATGCGGCGGAAAGACCGAAGTCTGGATCCGATGGGCTTTTATGTTTCAGTGGGACGGCGGGTATGGTCCGGACTCCTACTGTCTCGATGAACATATGGGGGACAATGATATAGCAACTTATATCTTTACGTCGTCCGATGGCGGATATTCTTGGGAACTAACTTCAGTATCCGTTGGGGGTGGAGAATACGCCCTTACCTGGCCGAAGGGATACCAAAAGGAAGCTTACTTAGGACCACGTGTCGTACCAGTCATGACCTCAGTTAATCTAGAGATATACAGTGGGCATCACCCAGTGATATACATGTCTGCGCATAAGCATCATATGTACTTTGATACATCTTATGACCATAAAGATTCATATTACAGCAGCGTTCCCATAAACCCCTGCAATGATGATGTAAATGGCAAAGGGGCAGCATTTCTTTCTGACCTCCATTCCGTGTTCGGAGATCACCGTTTCAACAATGTTGGTGAACCGGGAAAGCATCCAAGTGATTACTTCGTTAATTGTATGTCACAATTCCAGGCAACGGTTATTGGTAGAGTTGTAGATGTCGGTGATAAGGAATGCAACTATGACTATTATTCCGCTTGGGGGACTTCTGACTTCTATGAAGTAGGACCGAATGCTGAAATCTGGCTTCAGCCCTAGTTTGTTAAATTGGAATCGTTTTCGGGCTGCTCGTT
>CAZMJZ010000059.1:0-7821 GCA_964566845.1 uncultured Dehalococcoidales bacterium
GGGGGGAGATGTCGCTTATCTGGTTCCCCCAAATGGAGAGCTCAGTCAGGTTGGTGAGGTTGGCAAGGGGGGAGATGTCGCTTATCTGGCTCTCCAAAAGGTAGAGCTCAGTCAAGTTGATGCAGTATTCCAGACCAGAGATGTCGGCAATACCTCTGCTCTCAGCCGACAGCGTGGTAAGTTTAGCCAGTTCGGCAGTCGTTATTTCCTCACCCGTTGGCTTGCCAAGGGCATCCCTTATGGCTGCTTCCAGGTTCTCATCAGGGAAGGTAACAGCTTTAGGTCCAGCACAGCCAACAACCATTACCCCCAATAAAGCAAGAGTAATAACAGCAGTGAATAGTTTGGATTGCCTCATCCCCTGCCTCCCTCATTTTGTTACTTTAACAAATCTCCAACCTAAATCAAAAAGGGCACCAGCCACCGCTATACATTCAGCGGTTTCCAGTGCCCTTCTTCTATCACCTTGCTCCTCTACATCAGCACTATAATTATGTTATTCCCAAGTATGTTTCAAATGTTAGGGCTTCAATGTAATCTTATCTTAATAATTTGTCAATATCATGAAACATCAATGAATCCCTGGACGTGAAGAACGTAGTTACGACAATAGAGAGGGAAGTGGTTTTGGTGAAGGTCTAGGTAACCTTTCGTCACGTTGTTCATATTTATATTGGTTTAATAAATGTTTTTATCTTACACCCCCTTCGCCTTCTTCTGTAGTTCGTAGAGTTTGGTGATGGCTTCTAAGGGAGTTAGGGAATCAATGTCCATCTTTTCAAGTTCCTCTAAGAGTGGTGATTTCTGCCCTAGGAGCGGTAGTTGTTTAGCTACTACCGCTTTTCGGCGTCTCTCAGGACTAGCCGCTGCAACTCGGCTGTCCTCCTCTAGCTCCTCCAACACTTCTTGGGCACGGTGCACCACTGATTTGGGTAATCCAGCCAGCTTAGCCACATGGATGCCATAGCTCTTGTCAACGCCACCGGGCAAAATCTTATATAGAAAGGTAACCTCCCCACCCTCCTCGGTTACGGCCACATTGAAGTTCTTCACCCGGGGCAGAAAACTAGCTAATTCCACCATCTCATGATAATGGGTAGCAAACAGGGTCTTGGCTCCCAGCCTGGGGTAGCTATGGATATACTCAGCAACGGCTCGGGCGATAGATAGCCCGTCATAAGTGCTGGTACCTCGCCCAATCTCATCAAGAATAATTAACGAGCGAGGTGTGGCATTATTTAGGATATTAGCCGTCTCTACCATCTCCACCATAAAGGTAGACTGACCAGCGGCTAAGTCCTCCCTGGCACCAACCCTGGTAAAAATACGGTCAACCAAGCCAATAGTAGCTGAGGCGGCAGGTACAAAGCTGCCTATCTGGGCAAGAAGTACAATTAGGGCTACCTGTCTTAAGTAGGTTGACTTGCCTGACATATTGGGACCGGTAAGAACAATAAGCTGAACCTCATCATTGGATAAGGAGGTATCATTGGGCACAAAGCTAGAATCAATCAAGCTTCTCTCTACTACTGGATGACGTCCTTGGTTAATAATTACTCTAGTATCTGTTGTCAACTCAGGTCGGACATAGCTATTGCGCACGGCTACCTCAGCCAGGCTGGAAAATACATCTATATTAGCCAGAGCATTAGCCACAGCTAAGATACGCTCGCTGGCAGCTCCTACCTGATGACATACCTGACGAAACAGAGTAGTCTCAAGCTCATTAATCCTGTCGTTTGCATTCAAAATCAGTGATTCATACTCTTTTAATTCAGGGGTAAAGAAGCGCTCACCACCGACCAGCGTCTGTTTTCTAATGTATTCCTGAGGCACCTGACCAAGATTAGATTTGGATACCTCAATATAGTAGCCAAAGACCTTGTTATAGCCTACCTTCAGCGATTTAATCCCGGTTTTCTCTCGTTCCTGGCGCTCCAGATTAGCCAGATATTGCTTGGCATTCTTAGATGTCTGGCGAAGACTATCCAGTTCCTCGGAAAAACCCTGCTTGATAACGCCATCTCCATCCAGACTACCCGGCTGCTCGGCTATAGCCTCAGCAATCAAATCAACCACATCAGGGCAGGGCTTCAACTCCTCCTTGAGCCATTCTATTGGGCTATCATCCCCGAGTATCTGCCTCATCTCAGGTATAATCGCAAGGCTACGTCGTAATGTAACTAGCTCACGGGGCAAGGCAATATCACCCTTTACCCGGTTAATCAGCCGCTCAAGGTCAGCCACCTCACCCAGCCAAGAGATAGTCTGGTTACGAGCCAGCGTATTATTATAGAACCAGTTAATAGCATCCTGTCTTTTAACCAGTTCCGTTATATTAAGAAGGGGTTGACCCAGCCATCGTTTCAACAACCTGCCCCCCATAGCTGTCTTGGTAACGTCAATAATTGATAAGAGTGAGCCACCAGCCATTCCCGAACGACTTGTTGAGAAAAGTTCCATGTTTCTCCGGGTCTGTTCGTCCAGCGCCATAAATGTATCAGTGGAGTAGGTAGAAAGTCGGGTCAGTTGTCCCAGAACCCCTTTTTGCGTTTCTCCTAGATAGTGAATAATAGCCCCGGCAGCCTCTATCGCCAGGGGTAGATGACCACAACCGTAGCCGTCTAGGGTAGTTACGCCAAAATGGTCAAGCACTGTTTGATGGGCTACCTCTAGCTCAAACCAATAATCATCAAGATGAGTTACCGGAGCAGCTAATCCAAAATCCGATAATTCAGAACTTTTGGCAGTAATAATTTCCGGGGGATTAAGTCGCTCCAGTTCTGGAATAGCCCGCTGAAGAGGGACTTGAGTAGTGGCAAATTCACTAGTTGTTATGTCAACATAGGCTATTCCTACCGCCTCTTCACCCAAAACCAGGCTAGTTAAATAGTTATTGGTCTTGCTATCAAGGAGGCTAGGCTCAACTACGGTACCCGGCGTTACCAAGCGGATGACCTCACGCTCGACCAAGCCTTTAGTCTCTACGGGCTTGGTCATTTGCTCACAGATAGCAACCTTATAACCGCGACTTATTAGCCTCGCCAGATAGTTATCCAAGGCATGATATGGGATACCAGCCATAGGCACCCGATGCCCCTTGCCCATCTCCCTGGAGGTCAGGACAATCTCTAGCTCCCGAGAGGTAAGCTTAGCATCCTCATCAAAGGTCTCATAGAAATCCCCCAGGCGGAAGAAGACAATAGCCTGGGGATACTTTTGCTTAATTCTGAGGTATTGCTTTCGGATAGGAGTCGAGCCCTCTTTCATCTTGAGTATATTCTACTAGAATTTATCATGAAAAAGAAAGAGGCTTATTCTTATACACACACCGCAAGAACTTCCTATTTCTCTTCTTCCTTCTTATTCTTCTCGGCCTCAACCAACAGCTTCTCTACGTGGTTATGGCTTCCGCATATTATCAGGACATCGTCAGCCTTAATAACCTCACTCCCGCGGGGAGTGACTACAACCTCTTGACCACGCTGCAATAGAAGCACAGCTACCTCCCATTTACCTTTGCTACCAAATCCAAGTTCAGACAACTTTGCCCCCACAAAGTATGAGGGTGCCTTCAATTTGGCAACTCCATACACCGAGGTTAGCGACATATAATCCGCGACATTGGTCAAGGTTATCCCTTCTGCCACTCTTGCCCCATAGTCGCGCTCTGGGTAAACGACCTTATCTGCCCCAATCTTCTCTAAGATACTGCCGTGCAGCTCACTACTAGCCCTAGCTATTACATAGGGGACACCTATTTTTTTCAGCAAAATAGTGACTAACACGCTACTCTCAATCCTTCCTCCTATCCCCACTACAGCTACGTCGACGTTGCCGATCCCAAGGTCCTTGAGAATCGCCTCATTGGTAGCATCCGCCTGAACAGCATGGGTTACCCGTGATGCTATGTTCTGGACTTCCGTCTCGTTTCTGTCCAGAGCTAACACATCATGACCGATAAACACCAAAGCGACGGCCACGCTCATCCCAAATTGCCCCAAACCGATAACAACAATCTGCTTTTTCATCTATACCTCCTATCCAATCCTTACCATTTCTTCAGGATAGCGATATGCACTTGGTCGCTGCCGCTGTAGAAGAGCCAATGACAAGGCCAGAGGCCCAAGCCGACCAATGAACATGGTGACGGTAATTATTAGTCGCCCCACTATCGATAACTGTGGGGTTATACCTGTTGTTAAGCCGACTGTGCCAAAGGCAGAAACCGTCTCAAAGAGGAGACTAATAAAACTGAACTCCTCATATACAGTAAGCAGGAAAACCGCTAATGCCACCAGCCCCAGAGAAAGCATTAACACCGCTATCGCCCGGTAAAGCTGCTGAATACTGAACTCCCTACCAAATGCCTCAGCGTGCTCTCTCCCTCTAATTGTGCTCCATATGGTAGCCACGAGTATGCCGAAAGTGTTCACTTTTATTCCTCCCGCAGTTGAGCCCGAAGCCCCGCCGACAAACATAAGAAACATGATGAAGAAAAGTGCATAGTGGGTTAAGCCGCCTACATGGATTACCGTAAACCCGCCAGTTCTCGCTGCCACAGACAGGAAGAAGGCACTCAGCACTTTTTGAGGTAAGCCGACATCACCAAATGTGGCTGGCTCGCTTAACCCTGTAAACAACATAACAAACGTCCCCACTGTTAACAATGCCAGGGTAGTGGTTAAAACCAACTTACTGTCGAGTGACAGCCTGGTTAAACTCCGCACCTTGAGCACGTCTGCTATTACTACGAAGCTAATGCCACCGAGAAAAATGAGAGCCGCCGTCACTAGTACTACTAGATAATCCCCCTGGTGATTTGTCAGGCTCTGGAAATTACCAAAAATATCAAAACCAGCATTGTTAAAGGCTGAAATCGAATGAAACACAGATTCCCAAACAGCCACATTTAAAGGATTGTCCGCCGAGAAACGAAAGAAAAAAATCGCAGCTCCAATACCTTCGGCAAGCAAGGTAAAAATCGCCATTCTTTTCACGATTCTAACCACACCTCCCATTCGCGCCAGCCCCAAGGACTCTCCGATAAGCAACCGCTCCTGAAGCCCGATTCTACGCCCAAAAGCTAGGAGCAGAAGGGTGGCACTAGTCATAAAACCGAAGCCGCCTATTTGGATCAGAGCCAGAATAACACCCTGACCAAAGGAACTCCAATAAGTCCCAGTGTCTACCACAACTAGGCCAGTAACACATACTGCTGATGTGGCGGTGAAGAAAGCGTCGACAGGAGAGGTAAACTGTGCCGCTGCATTCGATATGGGCAACATAAGTAAAATGGCACCTATCGCTATTAAGCCGAGGAAACCATATACCAATCTAAGCGATAATGTGCTAGCGGTCTTATGCTCTGGTATTACCGGAAGCCATACTCGCCAAGACCTAGCCCGATGTATGCGAAAGGTCCTACCGGCAGTCCTTAGAGGATATCCACGTTCTCTGTCCATTGACTAAATAGCTATAGATTCATTACGGAAATCGTTGGTTTTTCAGTTTTTGTCACTCGGCTTCTGTAGCTTGCTATTATAATTCTCCAACCTCTTTGTGTAAACTCCCTAGTGTTAATCTTAGCATGACTTACTTTCCTCGCCCCCTCCAAGGGAAAAGCAGAGTTGAAAACTAAAAAGAAAGAGGGGCAACAGGATAGAAATGCTACGACCTACCAAGAACCATCTAGAGGTGCATGTTGCAGGATGAATTTGGAGACTTTTGGAGACTTGTGGAATATAGTTACGATTTTGGAAAAGCATAGAGTGGTTGCCAGACAGCAACGACCCTAAGAAAGGTGTCCCTTGCTTTGCCCATTTTTATCCTTCTCCTTATCGGGGGAAGGAGGGACATTAGTGGGTAGATTGATAGAATATCTTTCCGCAGTAAAAGGTGAGTAACCGTTAAATACCCTTCGGCCTCCATCCGTAATCTCAAGTGCCGCCCCGCATTTGGGGCAGGTCTGATGTCGGGGAAAGCATAACGCCCAACCAATCCGGTAAGTTCCACACTTCGGGCATTTACCCTCAAGCATACCTTTATCATACCAACTGGTCTACTTAAAGTGTCAAGCCCACCACCTAAACAGGATAGCAGGTTTCTTATTGCTGCAAACCTCTGTAACCGTGTTAATTCTCTGTTTTCCAGCCATTTCCAAGCGGTGACTGAAACGATAGAAAATTTAAAAGAGGGGCCGACAGAGTCGCTCCCCAGAGGCAAGTCGCCGTGGCGACCTCTGTAGAGCTTCGCCCTCTCTTCAACTCTTCTTAAAGGGCAAGAGGAGAATTGAGACAGCGATTAATTTGATGCTGCCTTGAGAGCCTGATTAAGTTGCTCTAAGAATAAATCGCCGCTGGATGGGGATATGACCAAGCTCAAGCCTTTCTTACGAACTATCTCTAGTACATAATGGGTGGAGGTGGCAAAACGAAAGCCCCGATAGGCGAAGGCTTTGCTGCTTGAAACCTGCCGTGCCTCTCTGATATTCGACAAGGGGATATTTATCGCGAAAGGTCCTCCCAGAACTATTCTTACTCTATCCTGGAATATTTGATACCGCCGTGGCAGAATTGCTTTGAACAACAGGGCATCAAAAAGCGTTACCCCGAACATGGCTAGGGCGGCTTCAATATCCTCAGCGAGAAAATTTGCGCCTAGAATTATAGTTAGTGCCAGGACACCACCCAGAATAGATTTTAACCAGAAATCATATCTAGGTATATCTTCATAGACCAGACTTTCCATTCTACAGCGCCCATTCTACTAGAATCTTAAGCTAAAAGAAAAGGGGATTTTATCTACCTCACCCCCTTCTTTCGTGAAATCCTGAACTCTAATTTATAAATACTAAACAAACCCTGATAGGCGGTTGCCCTCTAGCAAATCATGAAAATAGTCTGTCATTCTGAGGGAGTCCTTCCCAGAAGGACGACCGAAGAATCTCTTCAAGCACACTCTGTCATTCTGAGGGAGCGTGCGACCGAAGAATCTCTTTAAGCAGACACCATGAGATTCTTCGCCTTCGGCTCAGAATGACACAATATTAGAAACACTCTATTTCCGTAACAAATCCAAAATTCAAATCCCTAAAGTCTGGGATTTAGTGTTTCATTAGAGGGGCTTCGCCCCTCCTAGACACCTATCTGCTCCAGAGATCACCGTTAGGTAATTGCATTGGCTTTAAGCTTTAGCTACAATGGAAGAAGAGATGAAAACGCTTAAGGGATATTTCTTCAGACTTGAATTTTGGCTACCTCAATACATGAAGGTTCTGCCTAACATCTTTGATAGGTGTGAGGCCTCTCGGTATTTTCTGATTCAAGCAACCGAAGACCCAGAGAATAGGAAAGCAGCTTGGTATGCAAGAGCATCACTGAACGAATTCAAATCGGCTCTCGATTTGATAGATGTAGATGTTAAAGCTATAGGCTTAAAGAGGTCTTGGGCAGAATCAGCGTATAAAAAAGAACTTGAGGCTGACCTGATAATCAGGATGGTAAAGCGCTGTCGGAACTTATCATTTCATGTCGCTAGCGTTACCACTATAACTAAAGAAAGAACTCTCAGAATCATTTCCGAGGATGAAAGCCGTCTGTCGACTCTTAAAACTTTGTTTATTGATGGTATGAAGAACCAAGGCGAAAATCCTAGATTAAAGCTGAGCCCAGATGAATTGAGAGATATTGCAGAAATTGAGGAAAACATTCCCCTTTTTATGATTCTATCCGAATGCTATGCAACTACTTCCATATATTTAGAGAATTTCCTAACAGAGTATGAGAAATTGGACATTGCAGAAAGCAAAAAATTCTGGGA
>CAZMJZ010000060.1:0-7759 GCA_964566845.1 uncultured Dehalococcoidales bacterium
AGCCCAGGTATCAGAGGCATATCTCAAATCAGGCAGGTAAATACTGATTATACCGTCAAGCTCCTTTAGAGTTTTAACCGAGTCAAAGCTGTTGGTGTTATAAACCAAGGGTATCTTTAGTCCCATACTCACTGCTTCCAGCACTGCCCGAACCAATTGGGGGACAAAGTGTGAGGGGGAAACAAGGTTGATGTTGTGGCATCTCAGTTCATTTTGAAGATAGAGCATACTCTCGGCCAGGGTATGGAAATCCATCTCCTTAGATTGTTGCCTTTCCCAGTCCTGGCTTATCTGGTAATTCTGGCAATAGACACACCGCATATTGCAATTACCAAAGAATATTGCCCCCGACCCCCTACTTCCCGAAAGAGCTGGCTCTTCCCCGTGGTGAGCGCAAACCGCAGCGACTATGGGTAAATAAGCCGAATGGCAAAACCCCAGTTCACCATCTAGGCGGTTGACTCCACACTGCCGAGGGCAGATATCACATGAAACTAATCGTGCCTCAAGCTTCTCAGCCCGCCGTTCAAGCTCACCGGAGTGATATAAAGATATGTATTTTGGTTCCTTAGGTTTCATTTAAGCCTTCATAAAAGGGTGAGGTAGGTAGTCACTTTCTCAACTTCAAGTCAACTTGCAAGACATCGGCTAAATTGTTAATTGCTACTCTGACAATCTTGGCTTTCTCTTTAATACCAGTATCTTCGGTCATCTTTATTTCCGCATCTACCAGTGCTTCCGTTAACTTGTCCAAAGATATTAGTTGACAACTAGTGCAGTAGAAACTCTTGGAACGACCCTCATCGTAGTTATCAATAAGGTGACTGAGGAATGCTTGCTTTTTAATTTCCATTCGGGCGAATTCCTCGATACCATTCTTGTGGATTAAAGCGAAGTTGGCGGCAAGTGGCATATGCGAAATGAAGGAATCTTTGTTCTTAGCCGAATCTAAAAGCTTACCTACTTTTTCACATACATCCCAATCGGCGCATTGAGCGCATGTTTCAAGTTTCCTCTGTTTAACACAGCAGGAGATAAATCCGCACGAGGGATGTTTCTGCCAGAAAGCCGTTCCGCAGCAGCCGGGACATCTTGATGTCCCTTCGGTATGGTATCTTGGGCATAGACCGCAGTTAAGACCACAGGCGCCAACTATCGGATATTTCTTGAGCGGGTATTTATCCATTATTTACCCAATAACCTAAATAGTCATTAAGAGGATAGCCTGCTTAGTGCCGCTTCAATCCGCCTCAGGCACCGTTCCTTACCCAGCACTGCCATAGTTTGGAATAATTTTAGCGCTGCCAAGAGCTTTTCGGTGAAATTCATTTATCCTCATGCTTCTCTATCTTGGCCCAGGTATCCCGTAACGGCACCGTCCGATTGAATACTATTTTCCCGGCAGATGAATCGGGATCGACGCAGAAATAGCCCTGTCTCTCGAATTGGTACCAACTGCCGGGTGTTGCACCGGCAAGACTGGGTTCAACACGGCACGAGGCTAATATCTCCAGGGAATTGGGATTCAAAGAAGACTTGAAATCAGCCCCATCCTCCACATTAGTTGGGTCTTCCTTAATGAATAAGTGATTGCACAAGCGTACTTCAGCTTCAAGTGCGTGCTTAGCCGAAACCCAGTGCAACGTTGCCTTGACCTTCCGTCCTTCCGGGGAATCACCACCCCGTGTGGCTGGGTCATAAGTGCAGTGGAGCTCAACCACCTCTCCGCTTTGTTTATCCTTAGACACATCCACACAGGTGATAAAGTATGCGTATCTCAGCCGCACCTCACGGCCTGGCGCCAGACGGAAGAACTTCTTGGGCGGGTCTTCGCGAAAATCATCGCGTTCAATATATAGCACGCGCGAAAAGGGTACCTTTCGTGTCCCCGCGCCGGGGTACTCGGGATTATTCACTGCATCCAATTCTTCCACTTGGTCTTCCGGATAGTTATCAATGACCACTCGCAGTGGGTGTAAAACTCCCATAACACGTTGAGCGTGCTTGTTCAAATCCTCGCGGAGGCAGTGCTCAAGTAAGGCAATATCAATGGTACTGCCGGTCTTCGCCACTCCAATGCGCCGAGAAAAGTTACGGATGGACTCCGGTGTGTAGCCACGTCTGCGCAAACCCGATATCGTTGGCATGCGTGGATCGTCCCATCCACTCACATGCCCTTCCTGTACCAGTTCCAGAAGCATACGCTTGCTCATCACGGTGTAGGTGAGATTGAGTCGGGCAAACTCGATCTGCTGGGGATGATAGACACCCAACTCGTCTAGGAACCAGTCGTATAGTGGACGATGGTCTTCAAATTCCAGTGTGCAGATGGAATGGGTAATCCCTTCGATGGAATCCTCAAGTCCATGGGCCCAGTCGTACATCGGATAGATGCACCACTTATCGCCCGTACGGGGGTGCTCGGAGTGCAGAATGCGATACATTACCGGATCGCGCATATTCAAATTCCGAGAAGCCATGTCAATTTTCGCTCGGAGCACGCGTGAGCCGTCGGGGAATTCGCCGGCCCGCATGCGCCCAAACAAGTCGAGGTTTTCCTCGATTGAACGGTTTCGGTACGGGCTATGTCTGCCTGGGTGAGTTAATGTACCACGGTAGTCTCTTATCTCCTCCGCGCTCAGTTCATCAACGTAAGCTTTACCAGCTTTAATCAACTGCACAGCATATTCGTACATTTGCTCAAAGTAGTCCGACGCGTAGTACAGCCGATTCTCCCAGTCAAATCCCAGCCAGCGGATATCTTCGATGATTGAGTCGATATATTCCTGGTCTTCCTTGATGGGATTGGTATCATCGAACCGCAGGTTACAAAGGCCGTTGAAATCAGCGGCGATATCGAAATTGAGGCAGATGGCCTTGGCGTGTCCGATATGTAGATAGCCGTTCGGCTCTGGAGGAAACCGGGTATGGACCTGACTGCCGCACTTATTTGTTTGAATGTCATTATTGATAATGTCCCGGATGAAATCACGGGGTTGTTCAGAATTGGTTGTGGTCATAATCGTAAAACCATCCTATTGATTTCTGCCCTTTGCTTAGAAGAATTCACTAACAATCTCGGCAAACTTCAGTTATTTACCATCTTTCCAATCGCAACCATAATCCTATGCAAACATCTTTCTTTACCCAGTACTACCATCGTCTCAAAGAGGGGAGGGGCAGCAGTGCGGCCGGTGGTAGCTACCCGAAGTGGGCTGAAAAGCTGCCCCGTATTAAGTCCCAGTTCCTCGGCTAGGGGACGAAGCGTGCCTTCCAGCGAATCATGGTTAAAGTTCTCCAGTAAAGATAGTTTTTCTTGAACGGCTTTCAGTGCCTTGACTGTAGTTTCGGTGGTCATCTTCTTACCCATCAGCAACGATGTGTTATATTCCAGTTCATCGAGAAAGAAGAAGTCGGCATATGTCGCAGCCTCCGCCAGTGTGTTTATCCGCTCCCGAATCAGTGGCACAATTCGGCTCACGTATTCTTTGGAGATAGGTCGTTTCACCCCTTCAGGCAATCCACTCTCCAAAAACGGCATGATTTTCAGCAACAACTCTTGATGGCTCAACTCACGCAGGGAAACACCATTCATCCAGTACAGTTTCTCGTGATTGAAGATGGCAGCCGTCCGGCTAACTCGCTCCAGAGAGAAGTTATCTATTAGTTCCTGCCGGGATAAAATCTCGGTTCTATCATCAAGAGACCAGCCGAGCAGAGCGAGGAAGTTCACCATAGCCTCGGGTAGATAGCCCTGCTCTTGATACTCGGTTATAGACACCGCCCCGTGCCGCTTGCTCAATTTCGCCCGGTCGGTTCCCAGTATCATCGGTAAATGAGCAAACTGTGGCGGCTCAAATTTTAGAGCCTGATACATAAGCAGATGGCGGGGAGTACTGGACAGCCACTCCTCAGCCCGGAGGACGTGGCTTATCTCCATCAGGTGGTCATCAACTACACTGGCTAGATGATAAGTAGGATAGCCATCCGATTTTAGCAAGACAAAGTCATCAAGGGTATTATTATCAAATACCACCTCGCCCCAGATTAAATCGTTAAACGTGGTCTGCCCGCTAAGCGGGGTCTGGAAACGAACCACTGGCGTAATGCCTTCCTTTTCCTTCGCTGACCTTTCTTCCTCACTTAAGTAGCGGCAGTGTCGGTCATAACCTAGCGGTTGCTTATCCCTGACCTGCTCGGCCCGCATCTCCTCCAGACGCTGAAGGGAGCAATAGCAATAGTAGGCATCCCCTTGAGAAACCAGTCGCTCAGCTGTCTGGCGATATAGCTCCAGGCGCTGTGACTGAAAGTAGGGACCATATTTACCTCCTACATCGGGGCCCTCATCCCAATCCAAGTCCAGCCAGCGCAGACCGTCAAGGATAGCCTGCAACGCGTCTTCAACTTTCCTGGCGACATCGGTATCCTCAATGCGGACAATGAAGCTGCCACCGTAATGCCGGGCAAAGAGCCAGGCAAACAGAGCCGTCCTGATATTCCCTACATGAGGATATCCGGTAGGACTGGGGGCATAGCGAACTCGAACTGGGTTAGTCATCTAGGCATTGCCTTCAATTGACTTCAGCGCTTTTTCCAACTTTTTAATCTTCTTGCTTGCCCAGACGATAAAGCCAATAACAAAGAGGCTGAACATGAAAAATGAGAGCATCATAATCTGAAAGCCGGTGTCGGGGTCATTGAGCCATACAATATAGCCGACAAGCACCCCGCCAATAACCGGGTTAATGACGGCAAGTATAAACCCTACAATTGCCAATATACTCATCTTTCACTCCTTTACCAACTGTATTTCTTCCCCATTCTACCACCCCATTCCCCAAGATTCTAGGCTATATTCTCCAGCGCCTTAGTCAAATCGGGGGGTAGCTCAGACTCAAACTCTACATATTGGCCGGTAGATGGTAGTTTGAAGCCAAGACGGCAGGCGTGGAGGAACTGCCGAGATAAATCGGGGGACTTTACCCCATATACCTTATCACCAACCACTGGATAGCCAATGGCCGAAAAGTGAACCCGTATCTGGTGGGTGCGCCCGGTTTCGGGCTTAACTTCAAGCAGGGTATAGTTGCCTACATACTTGACCACATTGTATTGAGTCCGAGCTTCCCTGCCCTTAGTGACTACTGCCATGCGCTTTCGGTTCCGAGGGTCACGCCCGATAGGCGCCTCAATAATGCCGCTCTCCGGGGTGAGATGTCCTTTAACCAATACCAGATAGGCTTTAATTACAGAGTGAGTCTTAAACTGGTCTATCAGGTTAGCTTGAGCTTGTCTGTTCTTGGCTACTAATATCACTCCCGAAGTATCCTTGTCTAACCGATGTACAATTCCCGGGCGCAGTGAATCATCGGTATCAGGCAAGGTGGGTAAGTGGGATAGAATAGCATTAACCAGGGTATGACTTGGGTGCCCCGGTGCCGGGTGAACAGCCAGTCCGGCCGGTTTATCTATCGCTAAAAGGTCATCATCCTCATAAATGATATTTAATGGAATAGCCTCAGGCAACAGGATGCTAGGGGTGGCGGAGGGGATGGTAAGGTTCAACCTATCACCAATATTAAGTTTAAGCCCTGCCTTAGCCGTATGGTCGTTAACAGTGATATGACCATCACTAATAAGCTTTTGAATATAGGTTCGGGAGAGCTCTGAGCATTTCTGGGAGATATACTTATCAAGGCGAGTCCCCGGCTCATCAACTACAAAGCTATATGTTTTTTCCATTCTAGCGTTTCTCGGCTCGAGCCAAGCGAAGGAGAGTGTAAGCAAATATAATAACACCGATAGTTATAGCGGAATCAGCTATGTTAAATGCTGGCCAGATACCAATACTGATAAAGTCGGTAACACCGTTAAGGTTGGGGTTTAGCCGGTCAATCAAGTTACCTACTGTGCCACCCAGAATTAAGCCAAGGGCTGAAATGCTTAGCCTGTTATCTAGAAGGGGAAAGTGACGATAGAAGAAGAGGGCATAGGCTAGAAGAGCGGCAATACCGACGAAGCCGACTATGGTTAGGGCGAAAGATTGGTCTTGGAACAAACCAAAAGCGGCTCCAGTATTAGGAGCTATGCGGGTAATGCGGAAGAATCCCAGCTCAAATAGCGATTCCCCAACAAGTAGATTAGACCTTATCCAAATCTTACTAAGCTGGTCAGCAGTTACTATCAGTAATGCAGTAAGGAAAAAGACCGCATTCCGCCACCTATCCTGGAGACAATTTGCTTTTTGCATTCTTTGTCTGCTGAGCCTTACAATTCAAGCACAGGGTTGCCTGAGGAAGTGCCTCTAATCGGGCTGGGTCTATAGGTTGACCACAGCTATCACATAAGCCATAGGTTCCTTCTTCAAACTTGTGTAAAGCATGCTCTACCTCTGCTAGCTGGTCTATAATACGCTTCTCTAAGGTTAGCCGCTTCTCTAGCTCAAAGCTCTCTGTAGCCTCCTCCTCCCTCTTGCCAAAGGGGCTTCCCTCTCGCCTCTCATCGGCAGGGCGGGTGCTAGATTGCGAATGTTCTAATTCCTTGGTTAACCGCTTTTGCTCGCTCTCCAGATGAGAGCGAAGTAGATTAAAGCCTGTGGTCATCTTTCCCTTCCCTCTGCCTACCTAGGTTAGCAGGTAAGCATTTATACTTGACGATTATTAAGAGAGCAACGATTGTGCAGGATAAGTTAATCCAGCATCATACGCAATTGACGGATGGTATCAACTGCCTGCCCACGCCAGTGATTATTGGCGAAGACAAAAGTTTTTTCGGTTACACTATTAAGTTTTTGAATCTTAGGCAGCCACTCGCTGAGCTCCTGTGGCGTATAGCTATAATCATATCTCTCATAAGCATGCTCATGTTGCCACCACTTAGCCCTATTACGCCCATGAAAACGGACATAGCCTATCTTACTTGTTGCTTCAGCCAACGGCGGTAACAGGCTGGGTAGCTGTGGTTCATCAACGCAACAAAAGCCTAAATCTTGGTGTCGAAACCAGTCAAACACCTCATTCCTTATCCATTGGGCATTACGAAATTCTATCACCACCGGTAGTTCACCTAACCGCTCCTTGAATATCCCAATGTAGTCCCAGTTATGGTGATTAAACCCAAAACTAAATGGAAACTGAGCCAGGATACAACCCAGCTTCCCAGCAGTGATAACAGGCTCTAGCACCTGACAAAAAGACTCAAAGATAGGGGCATTGTTTTCCCTTTGGTGGGTCATCTCTTGATTGGCTTTAATGCAAAATAGGAAGTTATCACCTGTTTTCTCTGTCATAGATTTTAAGCTAGACGGTTTTGGTAACGCATAATAGGTTGAGTTTACCTCACAGGCGTTAAATTCACGGGCATAATAAGCAAGCCATTCACGCTTGGGCATACCTACAGGGTAGAAGTTCTCCACCCAATCATCATAGCTAAACCCTGAAGTGCCAAGATATATCATATCTTTAGTGTATCCCATTTACTTGATTTTATCAACCTTATACATTAGTCAAAATAAACAGTTACTTCAATGGTAGTCTAGGGAGTTTATAATACAGTCTGTCCTCACCAAGATTGGGCAATAATATATTGCAAGAGAATCTAGCTTGACACAATACATTGCTCCTGATAGACTTTAGCTAAGCGAAAGATAAATTTACTAGCTCCGAAAAATCATATTGAACTAGGATGGCCCCGTGGTGTAGTGGACAAACATGCCACCCTGTCACGGTGGAGATCGGGGGTTCGAATCCCCCCGGGGTCG
>CAZMJZ010000061.1:0-7553 GCA_964566845.1 uncultured Dehalococcoidales bacterium
TTACAAAGATTGAAAAATTCTTTAGGTTCTCTAGAGCCTCACGAGGGGCTTCATCTTCCCGGTGACCTTCAAAGTCTAGATAAAAATTATATTCCCAGGGCTTTTGTCTCGTTGGTCTAGACTCAATCTTGGTTAAATTGATATTTCTGTCGGTAAGCTCTTTAAGGAATTCAAACAGTGCTCCGGGTTTATGCCTTACCGAGAAGACAACAGAGGTTTTGTCCTTTCCCGATGGGGGAGAATCTTGCTTGGCTAGAATAAAAAATCTGGTGAAATTATTAGGATTATCCTCTATTTCGGTGGTGATGATTTTCATACCGTAGATTTCGGCGGCTCTGGCGCTGGCAATGGCAGCGCCGTCCGTTATTTCTTTCTCTTTTATCATTTTTACGCTGCCGGCAGTATCGTAAGTTGGGATTATTTCACAATCTAAATGTTTTAAGAAAGTATGGCACTGACCCAGAGCCTGTGGGTGGGAATAGACCTTTTTTATCAAGTCCAGTCTTGCTCTTGGGTTGGCTATCAGACAATGAACAACTCTGAGTTCCATTTCACCACATACTCTAAGACTTGAGTCTAAAAGTAGGTCATATACTCGGCTTATACTTCCCTCAAGTGAATTTTCAATAGGAACAATTCCAAAGTGTACCTCACCCTGTTCCACGAGCTTAAACACTTCGTCCAGGCTCTCACAAGGTTTGGTCTTAATGGAGGAGCCGAAAAAGCGGAAGGCGGCTTCCTCACTATAGGCGCCAATTTCACCTTGAAAAGCAACTCCTCCTTGTATCCTTTTGGATGCAGTCAATATCTGCCTATAGATGCTTTCTATATCTTCTTGACTTATGTTTTCGCCCTGGGCAACACCCCTGACATTTTCTAGCACTTTGTGTTCCCTTTTCCAGTCTTCAATTTGTTTCCGTTGCTTCTTTTTCTCCTTGCCTATTTCTTCGGCAATTCTTATCCTGTCACCAATAAGCTTAACTATCTTGGTATCGGTTTCGTCTATTTTCTTTCTTAAGTCTTCTAAGCTCATTTTATCACCCTCGGTAGCAGTCCAGCCCTCGTGGCGAAGTCACAAAGGGTTACCGCCATCATTGATTCTATAACAGCAACTGCTCTGGGAACGATGCAGACATCGTGTCTTCCCTTGATGGCTAAACTGACGCTTTCCATATTTTTAATGTTAACCGTTTCCTGGCTTTTGGCTATGGAAGATGTTGGCTTAATGACAACCCTGACTACTAAGGGCATACCATTACTTATTCCGCCAAGAATACCCCCAGCATTATTGGTGGCAGTAGCTATTTTACCATTTTTGATAATGAACGGGTCATTATTCTCTGAGCCCCTTTTCCCGGCGACTGAGAAGCCTGAGCCGAATTCAACCCCCTTGACGGCTGGGATGGCAAAAAGGGCTTTGGCTAAATCCCCGTCCAATGTGTCAAAGAGAGGTTCTCCTAAACCAACTGGAATATTGAGAGCGACGCCTTCTATAATCCCACCGATACTATCGCTTTCTTCCTTAACCTTTTCAATTTCTCTAACCATAGATTCAGCGGCTTTCAGGTCGGCACATTTAACCGAGTTTTTTTCGACATTTTCTCTGATTTCATCAAACCCCTTTGGCTCAGCCTTTATGCCTCCTATTTCAACAGTATGAGCCAGAACCTCAATGCCGATTAGATTAAGTAGCTTCTTTGCCACCGCCCCAGCCATGACCAAAGTGGCGGTGATTCTTCCCGAAAATCTACCTCCGCCCCTGAAATCATTAAACCCGCCATACTTCATAAAGGCGGTATAATCGGCATGACCTGGTCTAGGCAGGAATCTCATTTTTTCATACTCACTGGAATCGATATCCTTATTCCATATCATGAAGCAGATGGGCGCGCCGGAAGTGTAACCGTTAAAGATACCGGAAAAAATCTCAACCCTATCCTCCTCTGTTCTCTGGGTGGTTGCCATACTTTGCCCCGGTTTTCTTCTATCTACGTCTATCTGGATATCTGCCTCGGTGATAGCTAAACCGGCAGGGCATCCATCTATGATAACGCCCACGCATCTGCCGTGGCTTTCGCCAAAGCTGGTTATGGTGAACAGTTTGCCAAAACTATTTCCCATCTATCTTCACCTCGCCCCCTATGCTTTTTAGTGTATCCCAGAACTCAGGATATGTCTTGGAGACACATTCGGCATCATCTATTATTGTTTCACCAGCTACTAAACCGAGTATGCTGAAAGCCATGGCAATCCGGTGGTCGCCCTTGGTATCTATGACTGAACCTCTCGGTTTGGCGCCAACGATGGTTAATCTATTTGCTTCCTCTTCAACTTTTATGCCCATCATTCCCAGCCCTTCCCTTAAGGCAGAAACACGGTTTGATTCTTTGAGCCGTGCCCTTTCTATCCCGGTAAACTCACTTACTCCATCTGCCACTGCTGCCAGAACTGCCATAGTTGGCAAGAGGTCTATACAGTCGGATAAATCGGCTTGTATAGCATTTAATCTTGACTTTCTTACCGTGACCGAATTTTTGTTGACTTTGACTGAAGCACCCATATCTGTCAACAAGTTTAATATTATCTTATCGCCTTGCCAACTTTCGGGATTCAGATTTTCCACTTCAACCTGTTCATAGATAGCGCCCAGGGCTAGGAGGTATGAAGCCGATGACCAATCGCCTTCTACTCTGTATTTGGCAGGTTTATATGTTTGCTTCAATATATCAAATTCCCTGAGGTCTGGCGAGGATTCTACCTTTATCCCGAACTCCTCAAGGCATTTTAAGGTCATCAGGACGAAAGGCTTGGACTCTAAGGGTGTGGTCAGCCTGATTATGGTGCCCTTTTCAGCAAAGGGAGATATAAATAGTAAGGCTGATACAAATTGAGAGCTTATATTACCGGGTAATTCGGTTAACCCGCCTTTTAGTTCACCTCCGTTAACAATTACCGGTGCTAACTCACCCTGGCAGGAGCAATTTACCCCCAATTGTCTAAGGGCTTGGACTAGCGGTTTGACCGGTCTCTGGGAGAGAGAAGGACCGGCGACTAATCGATACTTGCCCGGGATTAGTGAGCAAATAGCGGTCATAAATCTTAATGTCGCCGCCGATTCGCCACAGAAAAGGTCTGTATCCGGTTTGTGGAAATCACCTCCTAAGACTTGCCAGGAATTTCTGCCCTTAATGATGCGAATCCCAATATTACTCAATACCTCTATTGAGGCTTCGGTATCGTCGGAGTTCAAGGGATGTATTATTTCACTTTTGCCCTTGGCCAGGGCAGCACAGAGCAGTCCTCGAATAGTATAGCTTTTGGAGGAAGGAGCTCTCACCCTGCCTTTTACTTGGCTTTTATAGATTGAAGCTTTCATCCTCTTTTAACTCGTTTATTATCTGTTCAGCAACGGAATCAATATCCAGTTTTGAAGTATTTATCTTAATATCGGCGGCACGTTCATAAAAGGGCTTTCTGAACTTCAGAAGCTCACGGATTTTTAAAATTCTATTAGGCGTTTTAAGTAGGGGTCTTTCTTCCCCATCATTTAATATCCGCTTTAGGATTATTCTCGGCGATGCAGTGAGATAAACAATTATGGATTCATTTCTCAGTCGGTCGATGTTTATTTTATTAAGGACGACGCCTCCACCACAAGCGATAATCAAATTCTTACCCTTTGCCACCTCTTTGATGACCTCAATCTCAAGCTCCCGGAAAGCTATTTCACCATCCTGCTGAAAAATCCCTGGTATAGATTTCCCAGCCTTGTGCTCAATTAAAGAATCCAGTTCGACAAATTCCTTATTTAGCTTTTTAGCCAGAGCCTGACCAACCGCTGTTTTCCCCGCCCCCATGAAACCTATTAGAGCTATATTAGTTTTCATGCCTTTGTAGTATCTTAATTACCTCTTCTCGCATCAGCTCAATCGGGGCTTTAATTCCAGTCCACTTCTCAAAAGCTAAAGCTCCCTGCCAGACCAGCATATCAATCCCGCTTATAGTTTTGGCACCAGCCTCCTCAGCTTCTCTCAGTAATCTTGTTTTAATTGGATTATACACGATATCAAAGACAACCAGACCAGGTTTGAGTAAGTTGAATGGAACCAGAGTTTCATCCATGCTGGGGGTCATGCCCACACTGGTAGCATTAACCAGAATATCAGCTTTCTCTAGCGCCTCTGCCAGGTTTTTCTGATTCAGTTCTAAGGCTTCAACTTCTTTTGCGAAAGTATGAGAAAGCCTACTAGCCAATTCCTCTGCCCAATCTAACTCCAATAACCTATTGAGGATAACTAGATTAGAGCCTGTCTCAGCTAGGATAAAAGAGATTGCCCTAGAGGCGCCACCGGCTCCCAGAATAACTATATTTCCCCCTCTTGGTTCAATACCTCTTTCAAGTAGAGCTTGTAGAAATCCGGTGGCATCGGTATTGTAACCGGTCAAAATCCCTTCGTCATTAACTACCGTGTTAACTGCGCCTATCCTTTTAGCTAAAGGGTCTAATCCATCTAGGAACGGGATGATATCAACCTTGTGGGGTATAGTAACATTCAGTCCTCTTATATTCAGGGCTCTTACACCTTCAATAGCCTTAGCCAACTGTTCTTTCTTGACCCTGAATGGAACATAGAAATAATCTACCCCCATTTTTTCAAAGGCGGCATTGTGCATTACCGGTGACATGGTATGCTCTATAGGGTCACCAATTATCCCGCAAACCCTTGTTCTTCCTGAGATTACCTTGCTTCCCATTTCCCTACCATTTCATAGAGCTTTGTTAAGTCGCTTACCGTTATCTGCCCGGGGGCGGATTCCCTACCCTTCTCGATTGAGGCGTAGATATAAGCTCCGCCAATTAGTGGACAGAGAATTCGGCTGGTAAAGCCCAGAGGACCCATAGCAAACGAGACTATTTTTGTTTTGGGGAATTCAGCGATGAGCTGCAAAGTAGCCAGATTATCTTCAAACCTTCGCGCTGTGGTAACCACTTTGCATATATCCGCACCGGCGTCTAATTCCCGCTGAACTATATCTTTCATCTTGACGAGAGGTGGCGTTTTCTCCAACTCATGAAATGACAGAAGGCATTTTGTTTTATTCTTAATTGCTTGTATAGCCTCCGCTAGGTTTCTTGTGGCTAGTTCAATATCTACTATGCTTGCCCCAAGCTCAACTGCTTTAACAATCTCCTCGATTCTTCTTTCTTCACTCTCCTCCCATTTACCGCCTTCATCAGCAATCCTATTACAGGCTATCCAGGGTTTCTTAAGCTGCTTAGCCAATTCTTGCCATCCATTACCGATAAGGTCTATTCGAACCTCGAATAATTGGACGAATGGTTCGACCCCCTTTATTGCTTCTAGGTCTTTATTTACTATGACGGCACAGATTTTAGGTCTCTCCATACCAATCAACCAATACCTCTTTTATTAAGGAAAGGCTTACTTCGTCGGTAATAAATACACTTCCTATTGACTTAGGTATAACAAATCTTATCTTGCCTCTCAAAACCTTCTTGTCATGTTCTATAGCCTGGATTATCTTTTCTACCTCCAGGTTTGGCATTTGTGTCGGCAGTCCGGCGCTTTGGATAACGCTCTTTAGCCTGATTAGCTCATTTTTGTCAAGTATGCCCAGTTTGTTTGAGATTCTTGCCGCAGCCAGCATCCCGATGGCGACTGCCTCGCCGTGCTGCACCTTGAAATCAGAGGTCGATTCGATGGCATGCCCCACGGTATGACCATAGTTTAAAAGACTTCTTACCCCTAAATCCTTCTCGTCTTTTTCCACTATTTCGGCTTTAATCTTGGCTGATTGGAAAACAACTTCTTCTAACACCTCGTCATCAAGCGATTTTACCTTATTAAGGTTTTTCTCGAGGAAAGTAAAAAATTCTTTGTCTCCAATCACCGCACTTTTTATAACTTCAGCTAATCCATCAATCAGCACTTTAGTGGGGAGGGTTGTCAAAGTACTGATGTCTGAGATTACCAGCATTGGCTGATAGAAGGCTCCGATTTTGTTTTTCAGTTGCCCATGGTTTACCGCCACCTTACCGCCGATGCTGCTATCAACCTGTGCCAGCAGGGTTGTTGGTATTTGTGTGAGTGGCACCCCCCGCAAATAGGTAGCGGCAACAAATCCTGCCAGGTCTCCAATAACTCCACCACCTAAGGCTAGAATAGGCGTCATCCTTTCGGCATATAAGTCGGTCAATTCACCGTATAGTCTGCCGGCAGCCTCTAATGACTTTTGCTCTTCACCGTCAGGGACTTGTAAAATGGTTACTCTGAAGCCCTCGGCGATGAGATTCTGCTTTATAGCATCGCCATGTAACCCTTTGACTATGGGGTTGGTGATAATTATTAACTTGTCATTAAACCCGTTTTCTTTTAACTGGTGTCCCGTCTGCGTAAGTAGTCCCGAACCTATATGTATGTCATAGCTCTTGGTGCCAAGTCTTACCTTAACTTCTCTCATTTCATATTGTCTTAGCTTTTATTTCTCTCAGGTAGAACCAGCTTGTGAATTTTTCGGCAGGCATCAATGACATCTTTAAGTTTATCGGGGGTGATCATCTGTCGACCATCAACCAGCGCTTCCGCAGGGTTATAGTGCACTTCAATTATCAGTCCATCGGCTCCGGAGGCTATAGCGGCACAACTCAAATTGAAGATAAGGTCTCGGCGACCGGCGGCATGACTTGGGTCGACAATTATCGGTAGGTAGGTTTCCTTCTGAATAACCGGTACAGCATTAAGGTCAAGGGTATACCGGCTATACTGTTTGCCTTTGCCTATAGGTACTATTCCTCTTTCGCATAAGACGATATTTTTATTGCCCTCAGCAGCAATGTACTCAGCAAAAGACAAAAATTCTTCAATGCCAGCACCGAAATGCCTTTTAAACAAAACAGGCTTATTCTTCTTTGCCACCTTGGTGAGCAGGTCTTGATTATACATGTTTCTAGCGCCTATTTGGAACATATCAACATACTCTGCCAATAAGTCGACCTGTGCTTCCCCTCTTACCTCGGTTACCACTGGCATGTCGAACTTTTTCCCGGCTTCAGATAGCCATGTTAAAGCTTCTTCCGCTTCTTCCCGGCCTTTAGCTCCCAGCCCTTGGAAGGAGTGCACCGAGCTTCTAGGCTTAAAAACGCCTCCTCTTAGAATATGTGCACCAGCCATCTTTACCCCTTCGGCAATTTTAAATAGCTGTTCTTTACTCTCAATGGCACAAGGTCCGGCTATGAAGGTTGGCTCATCACCACCTATCCCGATGTCTCCGGCTTTGACTACGAATGGTTCGCTTAGCCCTTCAGAGAATTTGCCATATTCCTTACTGAGCAGCTTATAGGCGGTTTCAATCCTTATCGCCTCTTTTACCCCAGGCAGAGTGGAAAAATGAGTAAATGGTATTTTGTTCTCATCCCCGACTAGCCCAATCACGGTCCGGTATGCTCCTTTGGAAACATCAGCTCTTAGCCTGAATTTCTTTATTTCTTTTATTACCTGGTCTATTTGTTCCTGCGTTGCGTTAGATTCCAT
>CAZMJZ010000062.1:0-7179 GCA_964566845.1 uncultured Dehalococcoidales bacterium
CGCACCCAATTGCTTCTATTATCCATACTACCACTTTTTAAAGATACAAGGGGGAGTAAGGGGGGGTAGATAGAGAATCTCATAATAAGAATTCAAGGTGGTACATTTGCATTTCAAGCTATTTTATGTTATATTCTAAGGTAGTTTTATATGTTAACCGCTAGGGGTGCATAAGGCTGAGAGGCAGTTTAATGCCAACCCTCGAAACCTGATCTCGGTAATGCGAGCGTAGGGAAGCGGCCGTGATTCAGACCAAGGGTTTAATATTACCAGCTGAAGCCCTTGGTTTTATTTTTATGGAGGTAGATATGACTCAACTGGAATTGGCAAGAGACGGTATTATTTCACCCCAAATGGAATTGGTGGCACAGTATGAAGGGGTGAAGGCTGAGTTTATCCAGCAAGGAATAGCCTTAGGGACGATAGTAATTCCAGCTAATAATAGGCATACAAATCTTGTTCCTTGTGGTATAGGACAGGGACTTAAGACCAAGGTCAATGCCAATTTCGGGACTTCTTCCGACTTTGGCAATATTGATACCGAGCTGGAAAAGTTGCGAGTGGCTATTGACTCGGGGGCAGATGCAGTTATGGATTTAAGTACCGGCGGTGATATATCAGCTATTCGGCGAGCCATTATTGCCTCTAGCTTACTACCAGTGGGAACAGTGCCCATTTACCAGGCGGGGATTGAGGCAATAGATAGGCATGGCGCTATAGTTAAGATGAATGTTGATGAACTATTTGCCGTGATTGAAGAGCATGCCCGGGATGGTGTTGATTTCATAACGGTGCATTGTGGCGTAACCCGCTCAGCTATTGCTCGGCTTAAACAGCAAGGGAGGGTAGCTGATGTTGTGTCTCGAGGAGGTGCTTTCCTGATAGGCTGGATACTCTACAATGAGAGGGAAAATCCTCTTTATGAGTATTATGACCGCTTGCTAGGAATAGCTAGGGAGTATGACGTAACATTGAGCCTTGGTGATGGAATGCGTCCCGGCAGCTTGGCTGATGCTACCGACCGGGCTCAAGTAGAGGAGTTACTTACTTTAGGGGAGTTAGTAAGCATGGCTCAGCAAGCTGGGGTTCAAGTGATGGTTGAGGGTCCTGGGCACCTGCCCTTGAACCAAATTGAGACCAATGTCCATTTACAGAAGGCTATTTGCAAGGGGGCTCCTTTCTATGTGCTGGGTCCACTGGTAACTGATGTCGCTGCTGGCTACGACCATATCACTGGAGCTATAGGGGGTGCTATCGCTGCTGCCGCCGGTACTGATTTCTTATGCTATGTAACGCCGGCAGAGCATCTTTCCCTACCTGACCCTGAGGATGTAAAACAGGGGGTAATAGCCTCGCGCATTGCCGCTCATGCCGCTGATATAGTAAAGGGGGTGAAAGGTGCTCAGGAGTGGGATAGAAGGATGTCTGTGGCTCGAAAAAGGCTTGACTGGGAGGAGCAAGCCAGGCTGTCCTTTGACCCTGAGCGGTCTCGCCAAGTTCATAGTAAATATGCTTCGACTGGTGCCACTTGTAGTATGTGTGGAGAGTTCTGTGCTATGGCATTGGTGGAAAAGTATTTGGGTATCTCAGCAATCAAGTGCTAGCTTCTGGTATAGTAGACAACGGAGGTTGAAATGTCACTATTTTATCCGGTAACAGAAAAGGAAGTGACGAAGGCTATTGTGGGTAGCTTTTTACGCCAGTTTGAAGAGTATGTTTATAGCGATGTCATTATTGTTGGTGGCGGACCCAGTGGACTTATAGCTGGGATGGAATTAGGTAAGGCTGGGCATAAGGTCCTGATTATAGAGAGGAATAACTATCTGGGTGGTGGCTTCTGGGTTGGTGGTTACTTTATGAATAAGCTTACCCTGAGAGCGCCTGCTCAGGAGATTCTTGACGAACTGGATGTGCCATACTCTGCGGCTAGCGAGGGTCTCTATGTGGCTGATGCACCTCATGCCTGCGCTAAGCTAATTGCTGCTACCTGTGATGCCGGGGTTAAGTTCCTTAGCCTGACCCTTCTGGAAGACCTGGTGGTTCGTGAAAATAACAGAGTAGCTGGGGTGGTAGTTAATTGGAGTCCTATCGCTCATCTCCCCGATGAGGTTTCAGCCCTTGACCCCATACCCTTGGAAGCAAAGGTGGTAATTGATGCTACCGGTCATGATGCTTGTGCAGCGAGAATGCTGGAGCGTCGGGGAGCGCTCAAGCTAGCTGGAGAGGGAGCCTTATGGATTGAGAAATCAGAGGAGACCGTGGTAGAGAATACTGGCGAGGTCTATCCTGGATTAGTGGTGAGTGGTATGGCAGTAGCCGCCGTTTACGGGCTACCCCGTATGGGACCTACTTTTGGTGCAATGCTCCTTTCGGGGAAGCGAGCGGCTGAGGTTGCCAAGGAGGGTTTGCGTAATTGAGAATGGGTAGTGCATTAAATATAGGCAAACTGTTTGGCATACAACTTAGACTTCACTTTACCTGGTTCATAATATTTGTTTTCTTAACTGTGTTATTGGTTTCCCCTAACTGGTTATCGCCTCTTTGGTGGGTTACAGGTATAATCACCTGTCTGCTATTTTTTGCCTCAGTAGTTGCCCATGAGCTGGCTCACAGCCTCGTCGGTAGAGCCAATGGTATACCGGTAAAAAGCATAACCCTTTTCATTTTTGGTGGGCTTGCCCAGATGGCGAGGGAGGCAACACGACCAGGTGCTGAGTTCAAAATGGCAATCGCCGGTCCCATCTGTAGCCTCGTGATTGGTTGCTTGTTTGGTGTGCTATGGTTCTTTACCCCGGGCATGATTGAGCCTATAGCCATCATGCTTCAGTGGCTAGCCTATATAAATGTAGCACTGGCAGTATTCAATCTCATTCCGGGTTTCCCTTTAGATGGTGGGCGTGTCTTCCGCTCCTTGCTATGGCAGATTACTAGTGACTATCAGCGCTCTACTAGAATTGCCACCCAGGTGGGGCGGGTTGTAGGCTATCTATTTATTCTAGGTGGCATTTTAATAGCCTTCCTGCGTCCATTTGGTTTAAATTGGTTTACTGGTTTATGGCTAGTCTTTATCGGCTGGTTCTTGGAAAATGCAGCTTCAGCTAGCTATCGGCAGGCCCAATGGCGAGAAACGCTACATAGGTTTACCGCTTCCCAGGTGATGACCTCTGACTGTCCTGTGGTTCCTTTTAATATTACTGTTAGTCGACTGGTTCAGGAATATGGTTTTGTCAGCGGGCGACACTTCTTTTTGGTAGCTGATGGAGACAAGTTAGAAGGAGTTTTAACATTACATAATATCAAGTCTGTCTCTCAGAATAATTGGGATGCTACTCAAGTGAAAGAGATAATGACCCCAATTGATAAGCTTAAGGTGGCTCATCCTGAGCAGGATGCCCTGAGCATATTGGAGCAGATGGATGAGGACAATATAAACCAGATGCCGGTAGTAAGTGAGGGCAGGGTCATTGGCTTGATTGCCCGTGATAACCTGATAAGGTTTCTCCGCATCCGTTCTGAAGCAGGGATATAATCGATTATTTATCAACAGGGATTGTAATTTGTATGATGTAGCAGTTGTAGGTGGTGGGCCGGTAGGGAGCTATGTGGCATATAAGCTAGCCGGATGGGGCTATAAGGTGGTGGTGCTAGAGCGAAAGGAAAAGCTGGGGGAGCAGGTTTGCTGTACTGGCATTATAAGCCAGGAGTGCGTTAACTCTTTGGCTATTAATAACAATGTCATTTTAAGGCAGATAAATAGTGCTAGATTATTTTCGCCTTCAGGCAGGTTGCTCAGGCTGTGGCGGCAAGAAGCCCAAGCCTGCATTGTAGATCGAGGCGCTTTTGATATGGCCGTAGCTAGTATGGCTCGGGGCAAAGGGGTAGAATATGTATTAAACAGCCTGGTCAGAGATATAGAGGTTAAGGATAACAGGGTTAGTGTTGAGGCAATGCGTCTTGGCGAAAGGTTAAGCTTTGAAGCTAGAGTAGCAGTCATTGCCACTGGCTTTGGCTCAAAAATTAGTGAAGGGTTGGGTTTAGGTAAGGCTAGCGATTTTGTTATGGGAACTCAAGCTGAGGTAGAAACGATTGGGGTAGATGAGGTAGAGGTCTTTTTCGGTCAGGATATAGCCCCTGGTTTTTTTGCCTGGTTGGTACCAACTTCACCGTCGAAGGCTCTAGTGGGGCTATTATCACGCCGTAGCCCGGGATTTCATCTCAAAAAGTTAATGTCAGCCTTACTAGCTGAGGGGAAGATAGCCTCAACTGAGGCTAAGATAAGCTATGGCGGGATTCCTCTAAAGCCGTTGACTAAAACTTGTCGCCAGAGAATAATAGTGGTGGGAGATGCCGCTGGTCAAGTAAAGCCAACCACTGGCGGTGGCATCTATTATGGTTTATTATGTGCTGATATAGCAGCTAATACTCTCCAAGGAGCTTTAGAAAACGGTGACTTGTCGGCTAAAGGTCTGGCTAGCTATGAGCGACAATGGAGGAGAATGCTGGGACGAGAGCTGAAAATAGGCTATTACGCCCGAAAATTTTATGAGCGCTTGAGCAACAGGCACATTGATAGGATGTTTGAAATAATAAAATCTAATGGTATTGATGAGGCTCTACTTAAAGCGGAGGATTTGTCCTTTGACTGGCATGGTGAGGCTGTGTTGAGGTTACTAGGCCAAGGGGCAATTTCAAAAGCTCTTAATATGATGAAGATACCGTTTCATTTAGGAGAGAGCGGTTGAAGAATTTAGTTAGACGGGTGCACTTGAGGTGAATAGTAGTAGCCAGAGTCCAAGCCTCGGTGAGGCGGCTAACCGTTTTCTGGCTAGTTTGTCTCCTGAAGAAAGGAAAACAAGCCAACAGGAGGTATATAGGTTTGTTCGCTGGTATGGCTGGGAGCAACTATTTTCTAGGCTTACTGTCCCTGAGGTAGCTAACTACGCTGAGCAGTTATCATTATCGGATACTGATTATATAAAAAAGCTCGAACTAATAAGAGCCTTTCTGGTTTATGCCAGGGAGGAAGGGTGGAGCAAGAGCAATCTAACGACCCACCTTAAGATTAAGAAGAGGAAAAACCGCTCTCAGTCTCCAATTAAGCAGGGTTTACCAGAGACTATTTCTTTAACAAGACAAGGGTATACTAAAATGGAAGCTGAGTTGACTGCTCTCAAGAATAGGCGTCTTCAGGCTATTGATGAAATGCGTAAAGCAGCGGCAGATAAGGACTTCCGCGAGAATGCGCCTCTTGAGGCGGCTAGGCAACAGCATGGTCAGTTGGAAGGACGGATTAGACAGCTAGAGGAAACCATGAAGTCAGCGAGTATTATAGATGAGAAACAAGAGGTAACATTCAAGGCAAGTATTGGGGATAATATTATAATGAGCGACTTGATTTCTGGCGAAGAACTGCGCTATACAATAGTTAGCCCTAGGGAGGCAGACCCAACCCGAGATAAAATTTCTACTGCTTCACCAATAGGTAAAGCCTTACTGGGGCGAGGTCAGGGCGAGGTAATAGAAGTATTGACACCAGCCGGCAAGTTGCGCTATCAGATTAAGCAGGTCAAACGTTAACAAGGTATACAGTTGGAATAATGGGTGTTAGCATTGGCATCATAGGGCTAGCTAAAAGCGGCAAGACAACTATTTTCAATGCCTTAACCAGAGGTAAGGCGGATATGGAAAGTCCAGCGGCGCATCTTGGGATGGCTAAAGTGCCAGAGCCTCGCCTCAAAATGTTAGCCAGTATGCTTCAACCTAAGAAGGTAGTCCCAGCCGAGGCAAATTACACTGATATAGGTGCTTCAATTAAGGGTTTGGGTAAGGAAACAGGTATCAGTGGTCAACTCCTGAATCAACTCAGCAGTGTAGATGCCCTGATTAATGTTGTCCGAGCTTTTTCCGATGAAAGCATACCCCATATTGAAGATAGCCTGGATGTAGAGCGGGATATTGCCACTATAGATTTAGAGCTTGCCTTTTCTGACTTGGCTATCATTGAGAGAAGACTGGAGAAGATAGAAATTTCATTAAAAGGAGCTAAGCCAACTGAGAGTCAGGGTATTCTCCGTGAGCAAGAGAGGTTAATGAAGATTAAGGCTGATTTGGAAAAAGATGTTCCCATTCGGGAACAAAGGTTAACTACCGACCAAGCCAGAAGTATTGCCAGCTACCAATTTCTCACTGCCAAGCCAATGCTAATAGTAGTTAATATAGGGGAAGAACAGTTACCTCAGGCAGCATCTTTGGAAACCGAGCTGAACCTGCACTATTCACGGCCAAAGTGCCGCATTATTACTCTCTGTGGCAAGTTAGAAATGGAGCTGGCTCAGTTAAATAATGAGGGTGCTGAGGCATTCCGCACTGAGTTTGGTATGGTCGAATCCGGGTTTGACCGCACTATCAAATTGTCCTACGAATTATTAGGGCTAATATCGTTTTTCACTACAGCCTCGGAGGAGGTTAAAGCCTGGTCTATTCATCAGGATGCCAGCGCGGTTAAAGCCGCTGGTAAAATCCACTCTGATATGGAAAGGGGTTTCATTCGGGCAGAGGTAATTAGTTACCCTGACCTGGTGAAGTGTGGCAGTCTATCCGAAGCTCGCAAGAAGGGCCTGCTACGGCTGGAGGGTAAAAACTATATCGTGCAGGACGGTGATGTAATCACCTTCCTGTTCAATGTCTGAAAAAAGCCTCTAATATCCTCTAACCACAATGCTAAGGAAGAACAACACCTCAAAATAACTTATTTACCTTTAACGGATCGGCAATAAATACCCCTTTTTGAACCCCGATTTTAAGTCTCAGCACGTCTTTCTGAATGTAAAATATCCTTTGGCAGAGACATTTCTATCCTCTTTTTTAAAAAATTTATTCTATCGGTCTGGTATAGCAAGGAATTGGTAAGGAGAGGAGTATCGTATATATGGTGATAAATGAATTTGTGTTTAATATATGGAAATGAAGTTTTTGGGGTAAATTGGTACTGCTACAAGTGTTACAAAGAGCACGAGCAGGACATTCTCAATAAGGCTGGTTGGACTGTGTATTTGCAAAATGAGGAGAAGCGGCGTAGAAGGTTAGAGGCAGTAGAGACTGGTAAACTTATTTATCTTGGAGATGAGTTTGATGTTAGTGATGATGGCAGGCTAATACCACTTAGGGAGTTTTATGATG
>CAZMJZ010000063.1:0-3078 GCA_964566845.1 uncultured Dehalococcoidales bacterium
GCCCGAATGTCATTGCGAGTCCTTCGTTAGAAGGGCGTGGCAATCTCAGGGGTGCGCATTTCTAGAGATTGCTTCGTCGTTAACACTCCTCGCAATGACATTGTTGGTGTGGAGATTGCTTCGTCGCAGAACTCCTCGCAATGACGAGGTGGTGAATGCCTAGCAATTATAAAGGGGATATAATTAATAGCCAATCTTAAAGCAAATTTTTGACAGTGGGTATTAGCGGTAGTAGAATGCGCCCTGAGTGAATATTGGAGGCACAGATATGTTAACGGAATATTTAGAAGCTGCTATGAGAAGGGCTAACTATGAGATTCTTCCTGACGACAATACTTTTTACGGCGAGATACCAGGATTTGATGGTGTCTATGCCAATAGCGATAATCTTGAAACCTGCCGCAGTGAGTTAAGAGAAGTCCTGGAAGAATGGATTCTGCTCAGTATATCTCGCCATTTGTCTGTACCAATTATTGATGGAATTGAACTGAAAGTAGAGGAAGCTGTTTAGTGCCTCGCTTGGGACCGATAGGAAGGGATGAGCTAGTTAAATATCTCCGAGCTCTGGGTTTTGAGGGTCCCTATTCAGGTAGAAAACATCAATTTATGATTAAAGGCGAAGTTCGTTTACGAATTCCTAACCCTCATCAGAAAGATGTTGGAAAGGAATTGCTCTACAGAATTCTGAGGCAGGCAAGAATAAGCCGAGATACCTGGGAAAAGAGCTAGAGAGCTATTCTACGGCAGATAGCTTTCAGCAGAAAGCATTAAAGCTGATAGCCGATTGCCGAGAGCTTATTTGGCAGCTACAGCTATTCGGTAAGATTCTTCCTTGGGGATTACCTCGCCGTCTTCTTTCAAACACTCAAGGTGGAGTTCAATAGCTTCTTTGATATTAGCTAACGCCTCCTCTTTGCTGTTACCCTGGGAGACACAGCCAGGTAATGCTGGTACTTCTATCCAGTAGCCGTTATATTCTTCATCCCAGTGCAAAATCACAGTATATTCCATAGCCTCCATTTGTCACCTCCCTAGAAGCTCTTGAAATTCTTCCACGGTTAAACCAGCCTTTTTTATTTCATTAGCTAATAACCCCACGCTTAATTCAGTATGGAGCGGTATAGTCAGCCTGTTACTCCCAGGCTTAACAAGATTTACGTGGCTTCCTTTACCCTTCCTCTGGCTATAGCCAGATTTCTTAAAAGCTTCGATAGCTTCTTGCCCACTTATGCCTCTAAGTTTCCTTCCCATTTTCCCTGGTAGTATATCTAGTGGTAAGCAAATTGTAAAGGAGAGTATAAGGGAGTTGGTTTTACTTATACACTAATGATGGGCCTTTACATATCAAAGCTATCAGCGGTCGGCAATCAGCTAATAGCTTTCAGCAATCAGCTATCAGCAGTCAGCTTTCGGCTGAAAACTCACTATTTAAATCCCTGACCGTTCACCCTAACGTCATTCTGAGTCCTTCTAAGGAAGGATTCCCAGAAGGACGATGAAGAATCTCTTCAAGTAGAATCCATGAGATTCTTCGCCTTCGGCTCAGAATGACCCAACTTCATAAACACCCTATTTCCATAATCAATACAAAATTTTAATCCCTAAAGTCATTAAAATGGTCTGTCATTCTGAGGAGTCCTTCCCAGAAGGGCGGCGAAGAATCTCGGAGACCCTTCCCCTTCGCTTTTACTCAGGGTCAGGGTGACAGAGGAAGGGCAACAGCCAATAGTCAACAGTCAACATTCACCGGAATGTCATTCTGAGCCGAAGGCGAAGAATCTCGGAGACCCTTCCCCTTCGCTGAATAATAGCTTATAGCTAATAGCTTTCAGCGTTCAGCTTATGGCTTATAGCCGATAGCTTATAGCCGATAGCTGATAGCCTATTGCTAATTGCTTGCCTTGTAGATTATCGGCGCAAAGATAGGAATTCTTCCTGAGTTAGCCCAGACTGTTTAATTATTGAGCGTAAAACACCTCTTTTGATGTCTTTGGCGTGGTAAGGAACTGGAATACGCTGAGAATAGTCAGGGTGACGCATAATGTAATGACTTCCTGTAGTATGGTCAATATAGTAGCCAGCCTTCTCCAGGATAGCTATGACCTCCCTTGGCTTCAAGGTTGGCATTCTAGTCATACACTAATGACTTCTGCCTTTTCTATACCTTCTTTAAGACCCGGTGGGATGGGTTCACCGTGTTTTTGTAGTGAGGTTATATACCCCTGAATGGCATCCTTTATCATTGCCAGCGCTTCGTCTATAGTCTCACCCTGGGTAACACAGCCTGGCAACTGTGGGCAACTTACTATATAGCCACCTTCTTCCGCCGCCTCTAAATAAACTAAGAACTTCGCCATAATTACCTCTATGAATGATAACAGATTGCTTATTATCAGGCAAACTCACTGGCAAGAATCAGCCGATAGCTTTTAGCTTATAGCTTTCAGCAGTTAGCAGTCAGCATTCACCGGAATGTCATTCTGAGGAGTCCTTCCGAGAAGGGCGGCGAAGAATCTCGGAGACCCTTCCCCTTCGCTTTCTCTCAGGGTCAGGGTGACAGAGGAAGGGCAACAGTCAACAGCAAATAGTCAACAGTTAGCAGTCAGCTTATAGCTTATAGCTTTCAGCTTATGGCTTTCAGCTTCTTGATAAATGATGCAAGCATGCGTTTTACCACGGTGACATCACCAGCCAGGTGGTCATAGTCCAGGCTGTTTAATAAGCTGAGGTCACGAGCCAGCAGAATATGATATTCAAGCTCGCTGGCAGAACCCATTGCAATCTGGAGGAAGCGAGAAAGCTCGGCATCACCACTTCGGCCACATCCTTCCGCAATATTGGCTGGTATGGAAGCACATGAACGCCGGATTTGACTTGTCAGTCCATACAATTCATCACGTGGGAATGTCTGGGTAGCTCCGTAGATGGCGAGAGTCAACTTATGAGCCTTAACCCATACTTCCAGTTCCTTGAAATCCTTCATTTTGTCACTTAGCTTTCGGCGGTCAGCGTGTAGCATTTAGCCGACTGCTGACTGCCGATTGCTTAAAGCATTAATATTTTACTGCTACCTTACCG
>CAZMJZ010000063.1:3178-6916 GCA_964566845.1 uncultured Dehalococcoidales bacterium
CCGACTGCTGACTGCCGATTGCTTAAAGCATTAATATTTTACTGCTACCTTACCGATGAGCTTTTCGACCTCCTGGCGGTCATTGCAGAAAGAGAGCAGGGTTTCGCCGGTGATGATTCGTTTAAGATAGAGGCTGGCCAGGGATTCATCGAGTGAAATCATGCCTATGTCGCGGTGAGTGCGGATTACATTAGGCAACTGATAGATTTTACCCTCGCGGATGAGGTTTTTCACCGGTGGGTTACCGAGCATAATCTCAACAGCAGCTATCCTCCCTGACCCATCAGCCCTGGGAACAAGCGTCTGACATAGCACACCAATCAATAAGGAAGCTAACCGTGACTGGGCTATGTGGCGCTCGTGGATAGGGAATAAGTCTATTATTCTTTCCATGGCTTGAGCCGCACTGGGGGCGTGACCGGTAGAGAATATCAAGTGCCCGGTCTCAGCTATAGTAAGCACCGCCGATGCTGTATCTAAATCCCTCATCTCACCTATCAGAATCACATCCGGGTCTTGCCTTAAGACATGCTTCAGGGCTTCGGCAAAGGATAGAGTGTCAGTGCCTAACTGGCGCTGGGTTATGGCACAGTTGAGGCTGGGGTGTAGATATTCAATAGGGTCCTCAATAGTAACCAGATGACGACTTTCATTAATATTCAGGTGGTTTATCATAGCTGCCAGGGTAGTGCTTTTACCACTGCCGGTAGGTCCGGTGACAATTATCAGCCCTCTCTGCTTCAAGGCAAGTTCCTTACATATAGGAGGCAACTCCAGCTCATCTATGGTGGGTACTTCTGGCGGCAACAGACGCACCGCCAGGCTGATAGCTCCCCTCTGCTGGGCGGCATTACACCGCAGATTACCAACTTCGGGTAGGACGTAGGCAAAATCAAGCTCGAGTTTCTGGTGGAATTCTTCCCTTTCCTTAAGGGTAGTTATCTGAGCAAAAGCCTGGTTTATATCATCAACAGTTAGCGGTGACATATTATCCAACGGCTGCAGGGAGCCCAAAATACGCAGTAGTGGCGGGCTTGAAACAACCAGGTGCAAGTCAGAAGCATTTTTGGCTTTAGCTATATAGAACAGTGCCATAATATCCATATTTCCCACTCTAACTGAACTTATTGAAGGAGAAAGTTGAACTCGAACCATGGGCTATCATCGACCGTTATCTCGTTAATAGATAAGATAATCACTGTCGGGAATCTACCGCTGCTTCTTAAATCTCTGGCGTATCGGAAAATATAATACTCCTCTGATGTTATGCCCTCGATGGTTGCTCTATCACCGCTATGAGAAACCTCGGTCAAGTCAACATTGGATGGCTTCAACTCGTCAATTTTATGCAGGTCCAAATCAACCATTTCACGATTATCTCCTAGATAGGTAAGCATAGTGTTAAAAGTGCTCATCATGGCTTCTGTTGGTCCCATCTGTGTTTCTATTAGATTAATTTGCTCCTGCAATGTCGCTGTTTCGCTGCGCTCCCGGGCAATGCGGTTCTCAGCAGGTGCCAGTTGAGAACGTAATACCTCAATACGAGACATGCTATTCCAAATTAGAAAAGCCAAGAAGAGGAGCAAGACTATGCCAGTGCCGATACCAACCGGGACAAGGAATTGCTTCATCCGCACCGGCTTGGGACGGTAACCCTCAGGCAGGGCATTTACATTCACTAATGAAAGGCTCATCCCCAACTTTTGCGGAGAAAGCTCTTTCAGAGCCAGCCCGATATTGACCATAAATTCGTTGGGTATGAAGCCCTCAGGGGAATCCAGAGGCGATGGCAATGGTGCCACTGGATAGCTCAACTGGCTAGCCAGGGATTGCCAGTTCTCCGGTGCCTCAGCCAGGTCACCGCTGACAAATACCGGCATGGTTGAATCTATAGAATTATCCTGATGGCTGGAGTTATAGAAGGCAACAGTCCTATCAAGCTCTTCAATAATAGTGGGTAGTTTTTCAGCCAGGGATTCAGCCTCGCTGGGTAGGGAGAGCCTGCGAATCAGTTGGGGGAGACTATCTACCATGACCATAATGTCAAGGTAGTCTAACCTGGCATTTACAATGATGCCTTTAGGCTCATTCAGGGTTCGGCACAGGGCTAACGGAGCCAGGTCCATAATATGGAGTTCGATACCGCTCCGCTGGAGCGTCCTGATTAAGGCATCGGTTATGTTGCGGGGGTAAGCGGCTAGAAAAACCATCCTTTCTCCCCCGGGAGAAGGAAGAAGCTGGTGGGCAAGGTAGACCTCATCCAATGGCACCGGAATCACTCTTCTGGCTTCATGCTTTACTGCCTCGGCGATTACAGCTTCGGGTAATTCGGGCAGGGTTATCAAACGATATAATGAGTTGTGCCCGCTCAGACCAACGATGACATTGCCCGTACTCGCCTTTTCCAGCTCGAATAGCTCTTTAACCCTTCCCGCTACCTGGGCTTCGTCAAGGACAAGCCCCTGTTTGACCAGACCTGGCTCCAGGGGCAGGCTAGCCCACTTCTTTATCTGCTTGCCCTCAACTACCAGCAGGTTAACGGCATCATCTCTAATAAACAGGGTAGTTACTGTCTTTGCCATAGTTATTCACCTCGATAGCCATATATAACCAGACTTATGGTAGCTGATGGCGGCTCGTCTTCTCCAGGTTCAGGAATTGACATATTCACTGCCTCAATATAGGCGTTGACAAAGTTAGTTTCGCCGGGTGAGTAGTCACTGGTGGCTACTATTTCAATGAATTTAAGGATATGAGACACCGTACCCTCTACCCTTACTTTAAATTTGGTAATGGAGTAGGTAATACCCTCTAGCTCCTCTTCGCCGGGCTCGGAAGCGGTGAGATTCTTTATTTTCAGGACGCAATCATCGGCAATCTCAAATAGTGTCTCATCGTATTCAATGCTCTCCACTGATTCAGGGAATTTTACGGTTACCTGGGCGAGAGATGATTCAGCTTGAGCCAGTTCGCTTTCCCATTGAGTAAGCTGGCTCTTCAGGTCACTCCTTTGCGAAATAAGGGTGGGTAGGGTAGTTTGAGCTGACGATAGCCTGTTGTCTAGCTGGCGCTGCTCCTGCGCTTTTTGAATATAGAACCAGCACACACCACCGATGACGATAACGAAAATGCCGATACCCAGAATTAACTTAGCTGTTGTACTAAATCTCATAATTTAACTCCATCCATAAAGGTCTTCAAAAGCTCCTTCGCAATAGAAGGACTGTCATTGCGAGTCCTTCGGTTCATCCTTCACCAAAGGGTGAAGGATAAAGGACGAAGCAATCTCATAGTTATATTCTGCTCTATTAAATCTTCAAATATTTTCATTTTCATTTTTAACTTTTACTTTTTACATTGTTTAACCTGGCTATTGTCCTAAATCTCATAATTTAACTCCATCCATAAATGTCTTCAGGAGTTCCTTGTCAATAGAAGGACTGTCATTGCGAGTCCTTCGGTTCATCCTTCACCAAAGGGTGAAGGATAAAGGACGAAGCAATCTCATGGTAATCTCACCCCGTTTCCTCCCCTCCGAGATTGCCTCCTCGTCCTTCTGGGAAGGACTCCTCGCAATGACGAGAGGGTGAATGCCTCACAATGACACAAAGAACTAATCGGGCTTGCTCCCAACTTAAACTTTATTCCCAACTCCTCTATATGAAGTTCGGCGGCCTCTTTAAGGTTTTTGATAGCGTCTTCCACATCATCTCCCTGAGTATAAATATCCAATTCCGG
>CAZMJZ010000064.1:0-1688 GCA_964566845.1 uncultured Dehalococcoidales bacterium
CAGTGTTTATCTGTACTACCTTAGCCTCAACGCCATAACTGGCTAGAGCTTCCTCCAGCAACTTCGCTCTCTGCATATTATCGGCTTGACCAAACTCAACTTCATGAGACCTATCCAGAATATCAATAGGTGGTAACCGCCAGCCATCAATGGTAACTAAAGACGGTGATTCGCCGTATTTTCTCCATACCTCCTGAGCCACCTGCTTCAGGTCCTGTTGAGCCTGGGTAGGAGTAAGCAACGGTGTTACCGTCTCCTTCTCCGGTTCTATTTCAGGGGAAGCAGGGGGTGCTGCAGCCGTGGGAAATGATGGCTCTTGTTGAGGGGTTGGTGTAGGAGCCGGCCGTCTTTTCAACTGATTACCCAACAATGAGAAGAAACTTACTACCAGGCGGAAGCAAGCTTTAGGAGCCACTAAAATAGCGCCAATGATGACTAATCCCAGTATCCAAAGAATGGAGATAAAACCGTCTTCGCCTATGACACCTAGACCGAAACTACCCCCTAGATTAAAGAGGGCTAGTACTCCCCATATAGCCAGGATGAAGGTAATACCACCTAGCCACTTATTCCACTGATAGAGCTTCCAGCGACGAACCAGAGTCGATAACTGCCGCTTACTAATTATCCCTATCATAATTATAACGGCTAGGGCTATGAGTATCAGTCCCCAGCCAAACAGTCCCCAGACTTTACTGATAATACTACTAACCCATGAAGTGACTGCCGACCATTGCCAGAATAGCAATGCCACGATAAGGACGAGGAACATGATAGAGTAAAAAAGCCAGCTCGACCACCACTTCCTCGACGGCTTTTGTCCAGATTTACCCCTGCTAGTGGCTCGCCCTTTAGCCATATAAAGTCACACCTTTACCATAACTGGAAGAATCATAGGACGGCGTTTAGTCTGGTCATAGTAGAACTTATTCAATATGTCTCTGACTTTAGTAGTGACAAAACCCCATTCGGCAGGGCGGTCACCACTGCGGTCCAGGGCACGAGCTACTACGTCACGACTCTCATCTATCATATCTTTGGACTCTCTGGTATCAACAAAACCCCGTGATACGATGTCAGGACGCCCTACCAGCTTACCGGTTTGCTTATTAACGGCAATAATCACCACTACTATTCCATCCCTTGATAGCATTCTTCTATTACGGAGAACAAGGCTGCCGATATCACCTACGCTCAAACCATCTACATACACATTACCGGCACTGACTTTGCCGGTTATTTTCCCTGCCTGTGGGCTAAGCTCAAGTATATCTCCATCTTCCATCACGAAGGTATTTTCTTCTGGGATACCTATTGATTGGGCTAATTTTGCATGAATACTCAGGTGGCGATACTCCCCATGGACAGGCATAAAAAACTTCGGCTTGACCAAGCTTAGTAGTAGTTTTAGCTCTTCCTGACTAGCATGCCCATGGACATGAACCTGGGCTACCTTGTCGTATAATACCTGAGCCCCCTGCTTGAAAAGGTTATCCACTGTTCTATTGATTAGCGCTTCATTACCCGGAATAGGGGTTGCTGAAAGAATCACTGTATCTCCACGAATGATATGAACGTGGGGGTGGTCTCGATTGGCAATACGAACTAGGGCTGAGGTAGGCTCCCCTTGACTTCCAGTGGTGATAAGGACCACCTTGTTATAGGGCATCCCTTTAAGTTCATCAAGC
>CAZMJZ010000064.1:1788-6887 GCA_964566845.1 uncultured Dehalococcoidales bacterium
GTCAGTTGGTTTACCATCAACTGGCGTATAGTCAATCTTAAAATCTCCTGTATGAACTACGGTGCCAACGGGAGTATATATGATTAAACCTGCTGCATCGGGAATGCTGTGACAAACAGGGAAGAACTCCACTCTGAACTTCCCCAGAGTTACATCTCCCCCGGGTGGTATAAGTTTAAGGCAAGCTCCGGTGAGTGCTTTTCTTTCTTTGAGTTTGACCGAGATAAGGCCCTGGGTAAGCTTTGTCGAATAAACAGGCACTTCAAGCTGGGGAAGCAGGTAGGGTAACGCACCAATATGGTCTTCATGCCCATGAGTGATTACTATCCCCCTTATTTTTTCTCGCCTCTCTAGCAGGTAGCTAATATCAGGGATTACCAGATCGATGCCTAGCATGTCCTCTCCAGGGAACATAAGCCCTACATCAACGATTATAATATCATCCTCATATTCCATAACCGTCATATTCTTGCCGATTTCGCCTAGCCCACCAAGAGGAATTACTTTTAATCTTGGCTTAGTCATAGTTTCAAACCTCAAACATAGTTAATTGCTGTGGCGGCTGCTCTTCTTTGATGCTTTCTGCTTGAGCCAGAAGTGATGGAATCTTAAGCATATCAGCCTCTATTACCTGGCGCAGACTTTGTTGGTGAAGAGCTGCCGCTGGGTGATACATAGCATAGTAAATAGTATCATCTCGCCTTTGGGCAGTGCCATGAATCTTGCTTATGCTCTTGCCGGGGAAGAACATTGCCATAGAATAACGCCCTAGAGTTACAATCATCTTGGGGTGAATTAACTCAATCTGGCGCTCAAGCCACTTACGGCAATTGCGTATTTCTGTAGGTAAGGGGTCACGGTTCCCCAGCGGACGGCACTTTATCACATTGGCAATATAAACATGCTCCCGCTTCAAGCCAATGGAAGCCAGTAACTGGTCTAGGTATAATCCCGCTGGTCCAACAAAGGGGCGTCCCTGCTGATCCTCGTGCCAGCCTGGTGCCTCGCCGATAAACATTATCTCGGCATTCTCTGCCCCCTCCCCTGGCACCACTCTGGTTCGGTATTTAGCTAGTTCACACTGGTGGCAAAGCGCAATTTCTTCATAAAGCTCACTCAGCGCTGACATTTCATCCCGTCAATTCGTATAAAAAGATTTATTAAACTAACTTTATGAAAATGTTAACATAAGTTAATACGTCAAGTCAATTTGACCTTGTAAGCTTGTTCAGATATACAGGGGATATTATGTTACTCAGAATGTTGTCCCCTTTCGAGATTACCACGTCCTTTATCCTTCATCCTTCACCAAAGGGTGAAGGACGAAGGATGAACCGAAGGGCTCGCAATAACACCCCCCTTTTCGTCATTGTGAGTCCTTCTGTGGAAGGACGAATCAATCGCCAGACAGTTATGAGAGATTGCAGTGCCTTCGGCTCGCAATAACAAGGTAAAAAATCTGCCTCCAAGGTATTATGCGAATACGTCTTGTTGACAGCATAGATGTGCAGTTGTAGACTTCAGACAGGAGGAAAAATGAGTTATTTAAACCAAACTGACCCAGAAATTAACCGTGCCATTGATATGGAGAAGAAGCGGCAAAAGGAAACAATAAATCTTATCGGCTCTGAGAACTATGCCAGTAGGGCTGTGCTTGAGGCTGATGGTTCATTTTTAACCAACAAATATGCTGAGGGTTATCCCCATCATCGCTACTACGGTGGCTGTGAGATTATGGATATAGTTGAGACTTTAGCTATTCAACGAGCTAAGGAGCTGTTCCATGCCCAGCATGCTAACGTCCAGCCACACAGTGGGGCTCAGGCTAATATGGCAGCATACTATGCTTTGTTGGAATATGGTGATACTGTTATGGGTATGAGCCTGGCTCATGGTGGTCATCTTACCCATGGGGCTAAGGTGAGCTTCTCAGGTAAGTCATATAATTTCATACCTTATGGGATTAATCGAGAAACAGAGAGAATCGACTATCAGGAGGCGGAGAGACTCGCCTTGGAGCATAAGCCCAGGGCAATTATGGTTGGAGCTAGTTCTTACCCCAGGATTATAGATTTTGAGCGCTTTCGGCATATCGCTGACATGGTTGGAGCAACGCTTATAGTTGATATGGCTCACATTGCTGGTATAGTGGCTGCGGGACTACATCCTACCCCTGTGCCCTATGCAGATGTGGTAACCTCAACTACACACAAAACGCTACGCGGTCCGAGAAGCGGATTTATTATGTGTCGTAGCCAGCTTGCTTCCTCAATAGATATGGCTGTCTTCCCCAGAATGCAGGGGGGTCCCCTAATGCATGTCATTGCTGCCAAGGCTGTTTGTTTCTACGAAGCTTTGCAACCAAGCTTTGTTGACTATCAACAGGCTATACTGGATAACGCCCTTGCCCTAGCTAGTGAGCTCCAACAACTTGGACTGCGTCTTGTATCAGGCGGGACCGATAACCACCTGGTTTTAGTAGACCTCACTGAGATAGGAGTCACCGGCAGAGAGGCTGAGGATTCTTTGGGAGCAACCGGCATTGTTGTTAATCGGAATGCTATTCCTTTTGACCCCCGCCCACCCCTGTTAGCCAGTGGCATTAGACTAGGCACACCAGCCGTAACCACTCGAGGTTTTACTAGGAAAGAGATGAAGTTAATCGCTTCCCTTATAGTAAAGGTAATTACCAATATTGGTGACCAGAATATTCAAAATCAGGTGAGTAAAGAGGTTAGTCAGATATGCCACCGCTTCCCCGTACCTGGAATTTATGACTAATGTAGGGTCATTTATAACCCCATCCCCTTTATCCCCTTCCCCTTAATAAGGGGAAGGGGAGGATTTATTTTAAGAGGGACGCCAGAGGCTGTCCAAAAAGCTACTACTGTAGCTTAGAGCGGGAAAATGTTTAGCTTCAAAAAATCGTGGTTTTTGGACTTATTAGACAACCTGGCCAGCCCCTCTTAGACTCCCCAATAATTGAGCCTTGAGGAAAAGATTAAGCTGGTCCACAATACCTTGGGCAAGTAAATACTAGGAGGTATATTAATGGGTAAGAGAAAAAATGTAACTATAAAACCGCCTACCGCAACGGCTAAAGTAAAAGCTTTCCCGCAAAAATAATTACCGTTAAGAACTTCTTGCGATGGAATTAGAAATATCTTGCCGCAATATGGGCATTGACAGTAGCAATTGCGTTGATTGGATGTTTTTACCGTGGCCACTAAGCTCGATATTCAGCATAGTGCTTTCTATAGTCCCCTTATTCTTAGGTTTTCTAGCGATTACAAAGCACACAATAACGGAAATAACTAATTAGTGAAGGGAATTTTTTTAAAGAGGGGGCAAAAGCCCCCTCTTTCTATTTCTTCCCCCTCCCTTGTAAGGAAGGGGGACATAAGGGGGTGGGTTGTAAAATATCAAAGTGGGGTTGCTAAGTAAATTTCCAGGGGGGGTGAGGTTGGTTAAAAATAATGTTATAATAAATCTAGATGAGTTAAAGATTTATAGTTAAAGGGAGGTAATAGTCAATGGATGAACTCAAGGTATTCACGGGGAATGCTCATCCCGCCCTAGCCCAGGGGGTTACAGAATATCTAGGTATACCCATGGGTAGGTGCGAGGTCTTTGAGTTCAGTAATGAGAATATCTTTGTTCGTATCCTGGACAATGTTCGTCAGCGAGACACCTTTGTTATTCAACCCCTCTCCTCCCCAGTCAATAAGAGCCTTGTTGAGCTGCTTATTATGATTGATGCCCTGAAGAGAGCATCAGCCGGTCGTATTACTGCAGTAGTCCCTTATTATGGCTACGGTCGGACTGATAAGAAGGACCAACCCCGGGTACCGATAACCGCCAGGTTAGTAGCTGACCTGCTCACCGTAGCTGGTGCTAATAGAGTACTGACAGTAGATTTACACGCAGCCCAAATACAGGGCTTTTTTAATATACCAGTTGATGAACTGACCGCTCTTTACCTATTAAGTAATTACTTTAAAAAGAAAGAGCTTACTGACCTGGTGGTTGTTGCCACTGATATAGGCATCTCCAAGCGGGCGCGGGACATGGCGAGTAAGTTTGATGCCCCTTTAGCTATCATGGAAAAGAGACGGGTGGGTAATGCTGGTCAGACGGAAACACTAAATGTTATTGGTGAAGTGGGGGGCAAGGTGGCTCTTATTGTAGATGATGAAATAGATACCGCTGGCTCTCTGATGAATACCGTCTCTGTCTTAGAGAAGCGAGGGGTTAAGGAGATATATGCCTGCTGCACCCACCCCATATTTTCTGGCCCAGCCGTCCAGAGGATAGCTTCATGCTCGGTTAAGGAGGTAGTGGTTACCGACACTGTTCCCGTCACTGATGATAAAAGGCTAGATAAGATTACTGTTTTGTCTATTGCTTCACTGCTGGGTGAAGCTATCCACCGTATTCATACCGGACTATCTATAGGAGCGATGTTTGAGTAATAACCAAAAAATGGTAGAGGTATATCGGGCAGCAGGTGAGATAGAAGCTCAATTTATTAAGGGCTTGCTGGAAAGCAGTGGTATACCTTGTCTCTTGAAATCTAATGCTGCTTTCTCAGTGCATGTGTTTGTAGTTGATGGAATGGGTGAGGTTAAAGTTATGGTTTTAGAGTCAATGGCGGACAAAGCTAAGAGACTGATTGAGGGTAAAGATTATGTTTAAATGGCTGGGTGGTATGCTTGATTCTAATGAGAAGGAGCTGAAGCATCTACAGCCAATAGTAAATCGGATAAGCGAGTTGGAGGCTGAATTTGAGCGACTCAGTGACGCTGAGCTTAGAGCCAAGACTGATGAGTTTAAATCTCGGCTTAAAAGCGGCAGTTCACTTGATGAGCTTCTTCCCGAGGCATTTGCCGCTGTTCGTGAATCTGCCAAGCGAAATATAGGTCAGCGCCACTTCGATGTCCAGTTAATGGGAGGTATTGTCCTTCACCAGGGTAAAATCGCCGAGATGAAAACCGGTGAGGGCAAAACGCTGGTGGCTACCCTCCCCCTTTATCTGAACTCCCTCACCGGTCAGGGCTGCCACCTGGTTACGGTTAATGACTACCTGGCAAGGCGAGACC
>CAZMJZ010000065.1:0-6786 GCA_964566845.1 uncultured Dehalococcoidales bacterium
ACCGCCACGCTAGAGGATATTATGACCCGCTGGCATCGGATGAAGGGTGAGCCTACTCTGTGGCTCCCTGGAGTTGACCATGCCGGTATCGCTACTCAGGTGGTGGTGGAACAGATGCTGGCTAAAGAAGGATTGGACCGGCACAAACTGGGCAAGGAAAAAACTCAGGAGAGAATCAGGCAATGGGCGGAAAGCAGGCGTAAGATTATTGCCCAGCAGCACCAGAGGCTGGGTGCTTCCTGTGATTGGAGCCGAGAGCGTTTTACTCTGGATGAGGGACCAAGCCGGGCGGTGAGAACGGCTTTTTTCCGCCTTTATAATAAGGGTTTAATCTACCAGGGGGAACGGATTATCAACTGGTGTCCCCGCTGTGCTACCGCCCTCTCTGACCTTGAGGTAGAGCATAAGGAGATACAAGGTCACCTATACTATGTCCGTTATCATCTGGCTGAAGATGATGGTTTTATCACCGTAGCCACTACCCGACCCGAGACAATCCTTGGTGATACTGCGGTCGCCGTTAATCCTGAAGATGAGCGGTTCAAGGCTATGCTGGGTAAGAAAGTTATCCTTCCCGCAGTGAACAGGGAAATACCGATTGTGGCTGATGAGGCAGTTGACCTTAGCTTTGGCACCGGGGCAGTTAAAATCACCCCGGCTCATGACCCGGTGGACTTTGAGGTAGCGCAGCGGCAGGGATTGCCTCTGGTGAATATACTAAACCTGGATGCCACTATGAATGAAAACGCCGGACCTTATACCGGGCTTGACCGATTTACTTGCCGAGAGGCTATACTATCCGACTTGGATAAGGATGGGCTTCTGGTAAAGGTTGAGCCATATAGCCATTCAATAGGGCACTGCTGCCGTTGCCAGGTGATTATTGAGCCTGTAGCCAGTAAACAGTGGTTTATCAATACCCAGCCTTTAGCTCAAGCCGCCATTAAGGCAGTCCTTGATGGGCGTATTACCATTATCCCTGAGCGCTTTACCAAGGTCTATCTCAACTGGATGGAGAATATTCGTGACTGGTGCATCAGTCGCCAGCTATGGTGGGGACACCGAATCCCGGTGTGGTATTGCCACGACTGCGGTGATTTAACAGTAACTATTGAGGAGGCTAAATCTTGCCGCCATTGCGGCTCAGCCAATATAGAGCAGGACCCGGATGTCCTGGATACCTGGTTTAGCTCGGCACTATGGACACACTCTACCCTGGGCTGGCCTGATGATACCGAAGAGTTGGGCTACTTTTACCCGACCACAGTGATGGAAACCGGCTATGACATCCTCTTCTTCTGGGTAGCCAGAATGGTTATGATGGGTCTGGAGGATACTGGTAACATTCCCTTCCGCACTGTTTACCTTCACGGTCTGATACGGGATGAGAAGGGCGAGAAGATGAGCAAGATTAGGGGCAATGTGCTTAATCCGATTGAGACATTGGAGAAATATGGCACTGATGCTCTGCGCTTTGCTTTATCTACCGGCACATCACCGGGGAATGACCTCAAGCTAACTACATCAAGACTGGAGGCGGGACGAAACTTTGCTAACAAGCTGTGGAATGCCTCTAGATTCGTAGTCAGAAGCATTGAGTCAAACCGCACTGATTTGAAAATTCAGTGGGACCTGCTCGCGGTAGAAGACCGCTGGATTCTATCTAGGCTCAATAGTACCTTATCAAGCGTAACCCGTTTGATGGAAGACTTCCAGTTTGGAGAAGCTCAAAGGCAAATCTATGAATTCCTGTGGGGTGAATTCTGTGACTGGTATATTGAAATAGCCAAGGTGCGTCTCCACTCTATTGGTGAGGGAGCACTGTCACCTATTCCGGTTTTAGTTTATGTTCTGGAGACCTCGCTTCGTCTATTACATCCTTATATGCCCTTCGTCACCGAGGAGCTGTGGCAGAACCTTAAAAAGCGTCTACCGTCAGACTGGCAACAGGTTGAGTCCATAATGGTAGCCAACTATCCTGAAGCTGATAAAGCAGCTATTGACCCACAGTCAGAGCGAATTATAGAATCTGTGATAGAAATAATACATTCTATCCGCAATACCAGGGCTCAATATAAAGTGGAGAGCAAAAGATGGATTGAGGCAAAAATCTATGCTGGCGAGCTTACGCTAGACATCACTCCTTATTCTCAGGCTATCCAGACTCTAGCTCGGGTAAGACCGATTACTTTTTTAGATAGTAAGCGAGAAGTTCCAGCCTCTGAAAATGCCCTAGTATTAGTGCTTAAAGAGTCAGAAGTGGTGATATCTATGGAGAGCATGGTTAATCTGGAGGCTGAGAGAAGACGACTACAAAAGGAGATAGAGCAGAGCCAAGCCGAGGTGGTTCAGCTAGAAGCCAGACTCAAGGACGAAGCCTTTCTGACCAAGGCGCCGGCATCTGTAATTGATAAGGAACGCCAGAAACTCTATACACTAACCGATAAGCTGGAAAGACTCAAACAACAAATTAAATTTTAGGAGGTAGATAATGTACGAGAGAATAGTCGTCCCATTAGATGGTTCCAAAGTAGGTGAGGCTGCCTTAGCCTATATTGAGGACTTAATGTCCAAGCTGGCACCAGAGACAGAGGTAGAAGTTACTCTCTTCCAGGTAATATCATCACTGACTCCCAGTGTTGTTGCCGGGGAGGTAAGGGCTTCAATTCCCTACACGAGGAAAGCGATGGAGCAAATCAAGAAGAAAGCTATGGATTACCTTGGTGAGGCTGGCGAAGGTCTGAGAAGTAGAGGAGCTGTGCTCAAGGCTAAGGTTAAAACCAAGATGGGAATTTGTAATGCTGCTGAGGAAATTATCAAGGTTGCTGATGAAATTAATGCCAGCTTTATTGCCATATCAACCCATGGAAGCTCGGGTCTTACTCGCTGGGCTTTCGGCAGTGTTACTGATAAAGTACTACGGGGAGCCAATGTGCCGGTACTTATGGTGAGAGCATTGAAGCAGGCAAAGTAAAAATAGACTCCTGTCGCCGTAGACGCTCTAGTGCCTTTTTGGTATCGCTAGCCACTTTCGCTTTATCACACAGCTTTAGCCGATACTTAAATAGCCAGTAGGTAAATTCCTTTAGCTCGGTTAGGCTGATATGCTTGAGCTGGGGATAACCTTTTTCTCGCCTGAAGCGTTTAAGCAATATATTTTTAGTAGCCCCATATATTCGCCGATAAACCTCATTAACCATATCATACTCATTACTATAGCCCACAGTCCGCTGCTCTTTTCGCATCTCCTCCTGCACTGCTAGAATTAGAACTTCCTCTAAAGTAATGCCATAGAAGTAGTTGAGATATTGACGATACTTACTGCTGCCAATAAGCTCCTTGAATTTCTCCTTCGTCAGCCTGATTGGCGGTTCATTATGGAACAGGAGGGCAATCTTCTCAGCCTCAGGCAATAAACCGTTTACTGTCTCACATAGGCGTTCAGCCAGAAGCAGCCAGTCAAAGGCTTCACCAGCGATAAGGTAATGGTAACTACGTCCGTTGTGATTCTCCTCTGCTGCAGTCCATAACCCAATAGCCTCGAGTAAGGCAATATACCAGTGCTTACCACTGGTAATAGCCTGCTCTAAATATTTTGTTACCTCAACATTACCCCTGCTTGTTACTGTTAAGCCCTGGGTTGACATTTTTCCTATTTCCTCAGATGGGCTATGACTTCGTTCAATGGTGTGGTATTTATTATATCCTGTGGCTGACACCACCCTCGCCTGGCTACCCCTATCCCGAAGCGCATAAATGCTAGGTGCTCAGTTGAGTGGGCATCAGTATTAATTACCAGCTTTACCCCGAGCTCTCTCGCCCGGTAGGCATGAATGTCTTTGAGGTCCAGTCGGCTGGGCGTAGCGTTGATTTCAAGCATGGTATTAGTTCTAAGGGCTGTCTGGAGGACAGCTTCCATATCAACCGCCACCGGCTCTCTATCTGGCAGCAGGCGAGAGGTAGGATGTGCTAGTACATCCACATTGGGATTTTCTATAGCCCTTATAATCCGTCTTGTAATCTGCTCTTGACTCTGATTCAGGCTAGAATGCACCGCTGCCGTAACAATATCCAGCTCCGCCAGAAGCTCATCGGGCATATCCAGGCTGCCATCAGTGCCAATATCTACCTCCGTGCCACAAAAGATATGGATACCGTCCAGCCTTTGGTTAAGCTCCTTAATCTCCGATATTTGCTGTTTCAGTCGTTCTGTATCCAGCCCATGGGAAGTGCTGCGTCCCTCCGAATGGTCAGCAATTCCCAGATACTGGTAGCCAAGGTCTTTAGCGGCTAGAGCCATTGCCTCCAGAGTTTCACGCCCGTCACTCCAGTTAGTATGAACATGAAGGTCGCCCTTTATATCAGAAAGCTGTACTAGGCTAGGGATAGTGCCTTGTTCTGCCCTTTCTATTTCCTGCTGACCCTCTCGCAGCTCCGGGGGAATGAATTCCAGTCCCTGTCGTTCATAGAAGGCTTCCTCAGTGGCAAACTTTTCCAGCTCTTCAGTTGCCAGATTGGTGATGCCATACTCAGACAATTTCAATCCCATTCGGTGTGCCCTCTCCCGCAGGTTAATGTTATGCTGCTTGCTGCCGGTGAAATACTGGAGTAGAGAGCCAAAGCAATTATGTTCTACTATCCTGAGGTCAACCTGAAGTCCACCGGAAACGACCACACTTGCCTTGGTTATGCCGCTAGCTAAAATATCCCTGACCTGGGGTAAGTTAACAAAGGTCTGGATTACTTCGCTGGCATTATCGGCAGTCCCTATAAGGTCAATATCCCCTACTGTTTCCCGGAAACGGCGCAGGCTTCCGGCTGGAGCCAGATTTCTAACTCCAGGCACCTGCCCAAGCCGGGATAAAATCTCATCCACCACAGGTAACGCCTCACCGATAGGAATGCGCTGGTCTTTTCTTCTCAGTGATTGAATATGGCTGAGGATATTTTCCGTTACCTTATCTCCCATACGGGGTAATGAAGCCACCTTACCAGTGATGATAGCCGCTTCCAATTCATCCACCGATTTTATCCCCAGCTCGCTGGAAAGCAACATAGCTGTCTTAGGTCCGACGCCAGGTATATCAAGCAGGGTGCTAATCCCGTTGGGGAACTCAGCCTTTAGCTTCTCGTAGTAGCCAAGGTGTCCGGTGGTTACCAGTTCAGTAATCTTCTTGGTAATAGCCTCTCCTACCCCGGGGACTTCCTTTAACCTATTCTCAGCCAGCAGTTGTTCCACCTCCACTGGAAGGTACTCGATGGAACGAACCGCTTTCTGGTAAGCCCGAATTTTAAATCGGTTCTCCCCCTTAAGCTCAAGAAGGTCAGCAATATCCTGAAATACCTTGGCAACCTCACTGTTTTTCATGAGTCAGCCTGCACCTAATCCACCATAACTTTTCTCAAAACATCAATTCCCCTAACACCGCAACTGAGTGCAGAGCAGCTACTAAATAATCTACGGAGCCCCGTAATTTCGAACTAACAATTCATACACGGCTCTAGCACCAGCATTCCCGGTAGCATCTTTTAACGTCCCCGTTGAACTCCAATCCATAACATGCGCTCCAACTTGATTTATTCTACTCGTAAGGTCTGTGCTATTATTTCCTACTTCAAATGCGTCTTTAAATATTTTTCTACCGTATCTAGCCAAACCTTTTATACCCGGCACCATCATTAGTTTAAAGTCTCTTATATCCGAAAACTCGTTTGGCCACAGATTCCTTACTTCGTTCCAATAGCTTCTTATTAGAATATAGAACTGACCGTATACTGCTATATCATTCATGTTTGCACCTATGAATCTCTTGCCCCCCCACTAATGAGGACGCACTTGTTTTTAATGTCCTCAAAGTAACCAAATATACCTGCCCAGCTATATTTCGTACTTCCATATTTACTTTTTTATAAAAACAACTACCCACGTCTCTACTTAAGTCAAATGCCCAATGCACCTCTGGCGCTTCAAATGGATTTTGAGACAGCTGAATAATTGCGTCTACCAAAGATGTACTAATCTTTTTCTGAGTATCATTTATTGTCTTAAAGATAATCGCTTCTTCAAGCCTATTGATCCCCGGAATGATGCAAACAGTTACATACTTGTCACTCGCACTCATTTTACCTAGTCTATGCTGACAATCTACCTGACTGAACGCCTTTCTCCACTTAAGAACCTGACCATCTATTGTCTCTGTTCTCCTTTCGTTGTAATTGACAATCAATTCTCCAAATTTACTTCCTGTTGGTGCTGTTACGAATTCCCATGTTACTTTATCATCTTCATCATCTACTTCTGTATTGTCTCTTATCGCTAATATTGATTCAGGCCAAAATGCCTGAGGATTTTCTGCTTAATTAGCAGCAGCCTGACTCCTTACCTCATTAAAAGGACGCTGATACCCGAGAGGATTTACTTCTTTATTATAAAAGTCTATCCATGTTGCCGGCTCTAAATCACAAGCCTTTACACTTCCACGATATACTGTATAACCAAGACAAACATCTTTAACAACACCAATTTTAATTTGTGTCATAAGTAACTCCCTCCTCTCACCTCCCGCAGCAGTGTTTGTATTTCTTGCCGCTGCCGCAGGGGCAGGGGTCGTTGCGACCTATCTTTTTGCCGCTAACCTTTAGTTGTTGTTTTTTTATGCCAGCGCCAACTTGAGCTGCTACCGGTGCCCGCTGAGGAGCTTCCCTGGTGGCGATGCCGACATGATATATAGTATGTGCTACATCATGCTGAATAGTGGATAGCAATACCTGAAACTGCTTGTATCC
>CAZMJZ010000066.1:0-6772 GCA_964566845.1 uncultured Dehalococcoidales bacterium
TGTGCAGTAGTCCGTTATACCTCGCGGTAATCTAGTCTAGCTCGTTTAGCATTGGGCATCGGAGAAAGCAAATTTTGCTAAGGCAAGGGGGCTTATGGTATAAAAATATACAGCAGAAGCCGGACAGAAAGCAATCAGCGGGAGAGCAGCTGGATAATGAACTACATAGTGCTGGTCAAACAGGTGCCCGACATAAGGAATATCCCCAAGGAAGCCTGGGACTGGGAGAAGGGCACACTGAAGAGAGGCCTGCTGGACAATGTCCTGAATGGGCTTGACAAACAGGGTCTGGCCTTTGCCCTGAAGATGACGGAGAGGCAGGGTGGCAGGATAATAGCCCTGACCATGGGCCCACCTTTTGCTGAGGAAGTGCTGAGGTATGCCCTGTCAATCGGTGCTGATGACGCCGTGCTGCTCACTGACCGGAAGCTGGGCGGCGCTGATACCGCCGCCACCGCCTACTCCCTGGGCCAAGCCATAAGGAGAATCGAAAAGGAAATCTTCGGTGGGGACAGGAATTACCTAATTGTCTCGGGGATGCAGTCGGTTGATGGCGATACTGCCCAGGTTCCACCGCAGGTAGCTGAGGAGCTTGGAATTGCACACATAGCCTATGCCACATCCTTCAGTTTCGAGGACGGGCACCTCCAAATAAGCAGAATAACCCGTAGAGGTTCTGAGACGGTAGCTCCGGAGGGCTTTCCCTGCCTGGTTACGGTCACAGAATGGACAAAGCCACTCTATCCCTCCTTCAGCCGGACGAGATGGGCTCACTCCCACCAGCTTCACCAGTGGAGCGCTGCCGATATAAACGCCGATGAGTCCCGCATCGGGCTGGCTGGCTCTAGGACTAACGTGGTCAAGATCTTTTCGCCCAGGGAAACCAGCCAGAGAAACTGCGTTTTTGAGCGCGACCTACAGAAGCTGGCCAGCATGATAAAGGAGGCCTACGCCAACCGGGCAAAGGCGGTTGAAGAAGAGGAGAAACCCAAATACCAGCTTCCAGAAGGCAAGAAGCCCGACTATCAGGGTGAGGTCTGGGTTTACGCCGAACAGGAGGGTGGTGAGCTAAATCCGGCCTCCTTTGAACTGCTGGGCAAAGCCAGGGAGCTGGCCAGCGTGCTCGGCGAGAAGGTGGGCACAGTCCTGGTCGGCAAGAGCATAAATGGTCTGTTCCAGGAACTTATAGCTTGCGGCGGAGACAAGGTGTACGTCGCCGAGCATGAACTGCTAGAGAATTTCCTGCCCATCCCCTATGCCAGGATAATATCAGATATGATTGAAAAACACCGGCCCCAGATGATGCTGTTCAGCGCCACGCCCCTGGGCAGGGAGCTCGCCCCGCGAGTTGCCTATGGCTCAGACTCAGGTCTGACGGCTGACTGTACCGGGTTGGATATAGCCGACTTAAAGCGTGCCGGCAAAGAGCACATCGGAATCTTGGTGCAGACCCGGCCGGCGCTCGGCGGGAACATCATGGCCAGCATCATCACCCAGAACTCAAAGGTACAGATGTCCACGGCCAGACCCGGGGTGATGAAAGACGTGGAGCCTGATCCAGCTAGGAAAGGCAAGATTATCAGATATGTGCCCAGTATAACCGAAGCTGACCTGGGCGCCAGAATAATCTTTGCGGAGCACCGCCCGCTGGCGTCCGACATCAAGGATGCTAAGATAATCGTCTGCGGCGGTCGGGCATTGAAGACCAAGGAGGGCTTTGACCTATATATCTTACCACTGGCTGACCGGATGGGTAAATTCCTGGGTCAGGAGGCCATGGTGGGCGCATCCAGGCTGGCAGTGGATCTCGGATGCATCGGGCGCGGGCACCAAGTTGGACAGACCGGCCAGACGGTCAAGCCCAGGCTGTATGTTGCCATTGGTGTTTCAGGAGCAGTCCAGCATGTCACCGGCATGCAGGGCTCGGACATTGTGGTTGCCATAAATAAAGACCCTAATGCCCGGATTTTCCGGGTTGCCGATTTTGGGGTGGTGGGAAACCTGGAAGAAGTCGTCCCCGAGCTGATCAAAGCACTGAACTCTCAGGGAGGGAATAGTGAATGAGCTAAGCCACATGGACGTGCTGTTCGTCGGTGCTGGACCAGCCAGCCTGGCCGGGGCGATAAAGCTCAAGCAGCTCCTCAACGTAAAGGGAAGAAAAGAGTCAGTCGTAGTCATAGAGAAAGCGGATAAGGTCGGCCTGCATAGCCTGTCCGGGGCCGTGTTTGAGGCCGAGGTGCTCGATGAGCTTTTTCCCGACTGGAAGCAAAGTCACGACAAGTTCGTCACTAAGATGCTGGCCAACCGGGTAGAGCGGGACGAGCTAGTTTTCCTACCCAACAGCAGGGCAGCAGTAAAGATTCCCGAGTTTCTGGTGCCACCCACCATGCGCCACAAGGCGAACTATGTTATTTCGCTCAGCGAGATGGTCAACTGGCTGGCAGGTGTCGCCCGTCAGCTCGGCGTTGAAGTCTATACCGGCTTCGCCGCCAAGGGACTCCTTATCGAGGATGGGATGGTAAAGGGGGTTAAGCTCGGCGATAAGGGGCTGGACAAAGAAGGGGGCAAGCAACCCAACTACCAGCCCGGTGAGACACTGGAGGCAAAGGTTACTGTCCTGGGCGAAGGCTCTCTGGGCCTGCTAGCGGAAGACCTGGTCAGGAGATTCGACTTGGCTCGAGGCAGGAACCCGCAGGTGTACTCGGTGGGGGTCAAGGAAATCATCCGCTTATCTGACGACAACAACTTCGGGCGGAGCCGGGTGATACACACCATGGGCTTTCCCAATAAATCGGACATCTTCGGCGGGGGCACACTCTACAGCATGGAATCAAATATGGTAGCAATAGCCCTAATCATGGCGCTCGACTGGCGCTACTGTGACCTCAACCCCCAGCAGGAACTCCAGCTATTCAAGTCCCACCGTTTTATCAGCCACCTGCTCAAGGGCGGCGAAGTTGTCGGTTATGGGGCCAAGACCCTTCCGGAGGGTGGCTACTTTTCCGTGCCGGAACTGGTCACCGACGGCGCCGTCATCATCGGAGATGCCGCTGGCTTCACCAACGCAAGAAAGCTCAAAGGCCTGCACTATGCCATAAAGTCGGGCATGCTGGCCGCCGCAGCTATCTTCGATGCCCTTGAACGCGGTTCCTTCTCAAAGCGTGACCTGAAGGGATATGAGGAGCGTCTGGCCAAGAGCTTTGTCACGAAAGACCTGAAAGCGGCCAAGAACTACCGCCAGGTCTTTGGCAGAGGGTCATACCTGGGAGCGCCGCTTTCCTTCATCCAGCAGTGGCTGCCCCGGTTGTCAACTGAGCTAGACCACAAGGGCATGAGGAGCGTTAAACTCAGTCGGCACTATGAGGGCGGAGTCGACCGACTGACCGACGTCAGTTTCTCAGGGACGGAGCACCGGGAGGACGAGCCATCACATATCAGTTTCATAAATCCGGCAGAGTGTGAGCCCTGCGAGGCGAGATACGGATGCCACCCCTGCGAGTCCTTCTGCCCCGGCGAGGTATACAGATCTGAAGACCACAAGATAATGATCAGCCCATCGAACTGCGTGCACTGTCAGACCTGCCGGGTGAAATGTCCCCTTCAGAACATAAGGTGGGAGGTCCCTGAAGGCGGGGATGGCCCAAAATACAAAACGATGTAACAGAGGTCATTCCAGATGCCGGGTTTCGAGGGGTTGGGCACGCTACTGGCCATCATAGGAGCTATCATGCGATTGGCAGCGATGGTGCTGGTCTTTGCCGTATTCATCAAGGAATACGTAACTGCAGTGATATGTTAATTCATGGCTTCACCTAAATCAAAGTGCTGCACAACCTGGCTTAATGTTAAACCCCCACACCTAAAATGAGGGTCTTTACTCTAGTAGGCTTCAAAGTAGATGAAGTGTCTAATAATTTCACGACCAAAGTGTCCCACTTTTACTGAATATATACAGTATTAGTTTATCCTATATTCTTTATGTGTTGCCAAATAAGTTGGGTTATTGATATTTTGATAAAACCTTACGAACACATGCCATCGTTTCATTACAGCCGCTCATCTGTAAAACAACATTTTTCCCTTGAAGCCTGTTAGCAATTTTTTGAGCGGCAATTATTGTTGAAGCGCCAGCACCTTCTGCTAAATTGTGAGTATGAACGAGAGCAAGATAAATACCCTCCATTAATTCATCCTCAGATAATAAAATAAAATCAGATAATTGATTCTTATACAAATCAAACGGAATTTCAAAGGCTATGCCAGTCGCTAAACCGCCGGCAAACGTTTTGTTCTCCGATTGAGTTATCTCTTTCATTTGCCATGATAAATAAGCTGCTTTTGACGCTTCTGCCTGTACTGCAAAAATTTCAATTTTCGGATTTATTGTTTTCAACACCGTAACGGCAGCAGCTACTTCACTTCCTCCACCAGTAGGCAGAATAATAGAGTCGATATTAGGTAATTCCTTTATAATTTCGGTAAACTCTGTTCCTACGCCATTAATTAAGTGGGGTTCATTTGACGCGTGTATGTAATGAAGACTCTTTTCTTTTTGAATCTGTACACCAGCTTGGGCTGCTTGTTCAAAGTTATCACCTGCTTTAACCAAAATAGCACCGGTTTCTTTTATGAGCGCGTTCTTTTCAGGATTGTTACCCTTCGGAACAACAATGGTCGCTTCCATTCCGAATAATTTTGCTGCTGTGGCAATAGAAATACCATGATTACCAGTTGAAAAAGTAATAACTCCTTTTATATTCTGTTGTTTTAAGTGGTGCATGATATTTAAACCACCACGGATTTTGAAACTTCCTCCCGGTTGGTGGTTTTCATGTTTTATATGAATATTTGCGCCAATTATGCTGGAAAGGCTTTGATAGTAAATTAGTTGTGTAGGGGTTATATATTGATAAACCACTTTTTCGGCCTGTAACACTTCTTTTAGTGAAATGGGATATTCTTTTGATAAAACGTCCATTTCAGCTCCCCCCCTGTTTTTATCAACACTATTTTTATTCTATTAATTAATCATGCCGCTAAATGGTTTTGTAATTAAGTATTACACCTGTATGTAGTCAGCAAAAGTGGGACAGTTTAGGCCATTGAATTAATGGACACTTCAATGGCCGCTGCCCTGCTCCCTGATGGCTCTATTGTAATCCTTTCTTGCCTGTAGTGTCTTGTTTTTACCTAACTTGTTTACATTACCTCGAGGTGTCTGCCTAGGTGGAGATTAATAAAAGACATGTAAAACTTCCTAAATTGCGGGCTTGATATACGAGGTAGGTAGTATCCTAAAAAGCAGCGAAAAATGAAGTGGGATGTTCTCTACACTCGTGAACTGTCTAGGAAACAATTTTGCATTTTGTTCACTTATATTGAATTGCGCCCGAACTTTCTCTAATCTGAGCCGGTTCGCTAGACAAAATTCAGTCGCTTCTGTTCCAAATGAGTTTTACGCAGATTTTTCCCTCTGTCAAACACAGATAGGTCTGTTATCTAGAGCTCATTTCTCAAAAAGATATTTGTACTCTCTGTATCCCTCTTCGTCCAGCCTTTCCGTCGGAATGAAGCGCAGAGCGGCAGAATTTATGCAGTAGCGTCTACCTGTTGGCGGCGGGCCATCATCGAATACGTGGCCAAGGTGGGAATCACCATATTTACTCCTTACCTCGATCCTGTTCATTCCATAACTTTTATCCTCTATTTCTACTATATTTCCAGACTCAAGAGGCTTAGTGAAGCTAGGCCATCCTGTGCCCGACTGGAACTTATTCGTAGAACTAAAAAGAGGTTCGCCAGAGACAACATCAACATAAATGCCATCTTCCTTGTTGTTCCAGTATTTGTTGTTGAAAGGGGGCTCAGTTCCGTTCTGCTGTGTAACCTCATACTGCAGCGGAGTTAAAATTACTCTTAGCTCGTCATCGGAGGGCTTTTGATAATCCTCATAGCTGCTCTTTTTCGCCGGCCACTTCTCTTTCAGGTAATTTTCTCTGCCCGAATTCTCTCTATAGGATTCGTATCTGTCTGAATTTTTCTTGTAGTAGTCCTGGTGATAATCCTCAGCCACATAGAACTCTTTGTAGGGTAGAATTTGAGTCACTATGGGTTTATCATACTTGCCAGACTTTTCGAGTTGAAGCTTGGACTTTTCTGCTAACTCCCTTTGCCTATGGTCATGATAGAAAATCGCAGTCCGATACTGGGACCCCAGATCCACAAACTGACCGCCTGGATCGGTAGGATCGATTTGTCTCCAGTAAACATCAAGCAATTCCTCATAGGTTATCCTCTCTGGATCGTATCTAATCTGAACAGCTTCATAATGACCGGTTTTCCCGGATAAAACTTCTTCATAGCTTGGGTTTTCGATGTTTCCACCAGTGTAACCTGCTATTACTTCATTCACGCCGTCTAATATCTCGAAAGGCGGTTCCATACACCAGAAGCACCCTCCTGCAAAGGTAGCATACTCTAGTTTTTTATGAACACTATTTTCCATTGATGAACCCTCCGACGTATTTACACAAGCCGCAATTACAACCATTATTGCAGCCAGTAAAGAGATTATAATAGCAAATTGTATTCTCATGTCTTATGTTTAATCCTTTTCACTCTGTGTGTAATATTATAGTCTAGCAATTGTATGAGCATCAACTATAATGAAGCGACTCGGTTGGTGACCTCACTCCCTTTATCCCCCTCTCTCCAATCAAGGAGAGCAACTGTCTTAAATGCTAATGGCAAGGACCAAACATTTGAGCGTTCA
>CAZMJZ010000067.1:0-2757 GCA_964566845.1 uncultured Dehalococcoidales bacterium
TCATAGCTATCAGCTACCGTAGCCAGTGTATTATCAAGGTTACCGGTTTCCTCACCGACTCCAACCATCTGCACCATTAAAGGCAAGAAGAGGGGGTTCTTTGACATAGGTTTGGATAGGCCTTCGCCTCTAATCAAATCATGCTGAACTCCGGTTAAAGCCTCTATCATTGCCTTGTTTTTATTCCCGTGAATAGTGAGGCTCAGGATGTCAGGTAAAGGTAAGCCGACTCTGAATAATAATGACATAGTGCGGCAACAGCGGGCAAGCTGGGTAAGCAGATTTATACGCCCCAATACAGGTAGTCTGAGTGATAAACTATCCCACCTATATTTCCCGGCTGGTGTTTTGACATAAACATATCCTAAAATAGCCGCTACCGCCATTGCCAGGAAAAGATAGACTCCATACTTGCCAAGCCAATCAGTCATACCCATAAGGAGTCTGGTTGCCAGAGGTAGCTCAGCCTCAAAGGCAGCGTACAGGGAAGTAAAGGTGGGTAAAACAAAGGTAACCAGGATGCCTATTACTAAAATAGCTACAATGGCAACAATAATGGGATAGGTCAGGGCACTCTTAATCTTCTTTTCGGTAATAACCGTTCGTTCCATATAGTCAGCCATTTGTCTCAACACTATTTCCAGATTACCACCCTCCTCACCGGCTGATATTGTCCGATAGAACATTTCAGGAAAAGCCCGGGGGTGCTTACCTAAAGCCGCTGATAGCGAACTACCTCCGCGAATGTCAGAGGCAACCTCGCCAATCACCTTTATCAGGGTGCGATTGGTTGCCTGGCTTTGTAATAGTTCCAGAGAAACAATAATATCAGTACCGGATTCAAGGAGTAGCGCCAACTGACGGGAAAACAATATTATTTCCCTTAGCTTTACCCGAGAAAAGCGGGCTAATAATTTTTCCATATTGAAAAAGGGAGTGAACGATTTGAGGCTAACTACTTGATAGTTACCATAACTGAGTAGATTTATAGCCGCTTCTTCACTAGTTGCCGAAAGCTTGCCTTTGACCAATCTTTTGTCTTCGGTATAAGCTATATAATGGAAGTCCATTGTACCTCCAGGTTGCTACTCTGAATAGTAGGCGCTACGCAGCACTTCAGATGGGGTAGTTATACCGGCTTCTACCTTGCGCATACCATCGGTCAACATCATTATCATCCCCTCTTTAAGTGCCTGAGCTCGAATCTGGCTACTATTGGGTTGGCTGGAAATCATGGCTCTTATGGCATCACTCATAGTTAGAATCTCAAAGATTCCCGTTCTACCCAGATAACCAGTATAAGAACACGACTTACAGCCGGTGCCGTATAGGAATTCACTCCGTTTCTTCCCGATTTCTTTTTCATAAGACATCTGCTCCATAGCCGGCGCTTCAATAGAACGGCTACAATCGGAGCAAATGCGGCGCACCATCCGCTGAGCGACAACACCAATGACTGACGATGATATCAGAAATGGTTCTATATCCAGGTCAAGGAGACGGGATAGCACACCAGCCGCATCGTTGGCATGAACGGAAGATAGCATCAGATGTCCGGTTAAGGCTGCCTGAACCGCTATGTTAGCTGTTTCGGCATCACGTATCTCACCGACCATTATTACATCGGGGTCAAGGCGAAGTATAGACCTCAAGCCAGAAGCGAAGGTAATGCCAGCTTGAGGATTGACCTGAATCTGATTGATATCCTTAAACCGATACTCTGCCGGGTCTTCAATGGTAATTATGTTTCTCCCCATGCAGTCAAGGGAATTGATTGAAGCATATAGGGTAGTGGTCTTACCAGCTCCGGTAGGACCGCTAACCAGAATCATGCCATAGGGAACCTTGAGCATATTTTCATACTTTGCCAGGCTATCAGGTAACAGACCAAGTTCGGCTAATCCTAGAGTAGCCATTGACTTATCCAGAAGTCGCAAATCGGCCATCTCTCCATTAACAGTGGGAGCAGTAGCTACTCGAACATCTATCTGTCGCCCTTTAGTCTCGGTAGAAAACTGACCGTCTTGAGGGCGATGACGGTCGGCAATATTCATATCAGATAGGATTTTAATCCGGGAAATAAGCGCCAGGTGTATGTTCAGGGGCAGAGACATCATGTCCTGAAGAGTGCCATCAATACGGTAGCGTATCCTCAATCTGTCCTCTTCAGGCTCAATATGTATATCAGATGAGCGGGCTTTGACTGCCTCTTCAACGATAAGGTTAAGAACCTGAGCCAGAGGGGCATCTGTAGAAGTACTGATGGCAAGCCTGTCATCAAATGCTGCGGTAGGGATAGAGATACGAGAAAGCTGCTTTTCAATTTCGCCATAGCCCTTATAATTAAAGTCAATAGCCTGGCGGACTTCCTTGGCACTCGACGATGTAGGCTGAATCCTCAGTCGGCTGAGAGCGGAGAAAGCCTCCAGGGCAAAGATGTCAGTGGGGTCAGCCATAGCCACTTTTAATGTGTTACCAGATATACCGATGGGTATAGCATTATATCTTCTGGCTATTACCTCAGGAATCAATTGCAGTGCCTCAGGCTGAGGCGTATGCCTCAGGGGTTTGGGCTGAGCCTCAGCCCCTGGGGCTTCTAATTCGTCTAACTTGGCTGGCTTCTCCTCCGGTAGGGCGGGTTTTTCTTCGGTTGCCGTGGGTTGAGAAGTCGATTCTTGACCTCTTTCCAGGACTTTAATCCCATGGTACTGGGCAAATTGCCTGGCTTCAGGGCTAAGCCCCGATGATACAACAATG
>CAZMJZ010000067.1:2857-6749 GCA_964566845.1 uncultured Dehalococcoidales bacterium
CTTCCTGACTAAGTCCAGGCTTGGCAATAAGAAACCTGTCCTGAATGCCAGTATCGTAGGCTTTGTTGGCAAAGCTGAAAATAGTACTCGCTTCTGTTTTCTTATCACCTCCAATAGTAATGCAGACAGCAACAGTGTGGCTGGTAAAACCATCGTCTTTTTGAGCTACCATATCAAAGGTATGCTCAATCCCCGACTTCCCAGGGAATTTAGCTTCCTCGGTTATTTCGTAGCCTTGCTTCTGCAGGTACTCTTTAACAAGCTCCCTCAGTTCCTGACCGTTTTCCAATTGATGTACTTTAGTCTCTTCTTTCAACAACTCAGGATTAGTGTAATTGGCTAATTGCGAGAAGTCAATAATACTACTCATATTACTAATATTATCGTGACTGAATTTATCTTCTGTCATTTTAAACCACCCGGAATAAGATAGCGTTTAAATTTCATTTGAATAGTGGTGTTATACCTCTGACGTTTTTAATTCTGGTGAAATCCAGCCATTGCGTATGGCTAGGGCAACAGCATGGGCTCTATCATTAGCATTTAACTTGCGAAGGATAGAGCTGACATGATTCTTAATTGTTTGCTCACTGATTCCTAGAATACGGCCGATTTGCTTATTTGAGTTACCCTGGGCAATGTAGTCTAGAATCTGACTTTCTCGGTGGGTGAGGGGGGCAGTTATAGTTGTCATGGCTTTTCCCATTGATACTATATCTTGAAATTGCTTTAATACATGTTCGGCTACCTTTGGTCTAGATATAAGGCTGTTATTTATAGGATATTCACCATTACAGGCTTGCCTTACAATGCTAACTAGCTCTTCGGTACTAGTGTTCTTATTGAGGTAAGCTACCGCTCCAGTTTTGATAACATCAAAAAGCTCATCGTCATCATGATTGGGGCTCAGTATTATTACTCTAGTGCTTGGGTGGTGGCGTGCAATATTTCTACTCAGTTCAAGACCGCTGAAATTGGGGAAGTCAATATCCAGCAGGATAACATCGGGGGAGTTGGCTTCGATTAACTCCAACCACTCCTGAGACGGGTCACATTCTAATATATTAAAATCAGATTGTTGAGATAGTGCCTGGCGCACGCCAGCTCGGAAAAACGCTTGCTTATCAATTATCATTATTGTGATTCTGTTCACCGCTACCTCCCTACTAATTCTCATCCCTTTTTTGAGCTAAATTGATAGTTGTTACTCATGGGATATAATCCATCGCAGTGAAGATGTCCTCTCACTAGTTGCCATCGTTACTTTGTTCTGCAAGGAAGCTAGTAATATCCTCCTGTCGAAATCTTCGGTCACCTCTGGAACCAATGCGGTATGCCTTCAATATTCCCTGATTGCTCCACCGCCTTATAGTGTTGATATGAACACTTAAGAGGTTGGCCACATCGCTTACTGTCAACATGGCGTCAATCTCTTTGCGATTTGCCATACTTTATTTCCCCCTTTAAGCTACCTTAAACTAACTTATTACTACTATAACTTATGTTAATTAATAGTGCAATAACCCAAATAGACTATGAATCGTAGTAATTGGTACTAGGAATATTGGGTTATATATAGGGTAGCATGGCTGCGTGTTTTTTAGCTGATAGCTCTCTATCTCTCGTAATAAGGGTGGGGGTTACCCTGCTTAGCGGGGGGTGGTTCTTCGTCGTACCCAGATGCCAATAATAGCGATTAGCAACACACCGAGCCCTATCCATATATAGATAGGCCAGCTTGATATTGAAGTCCAGGAAAAGCCGATATAAAATTTCCCTGAGGGCATCCACTCGCTCTCATTGTAAGCACCATCTACCGCCTTGACCCTCCAATAGTAGGGGATTTTATTTTCGGTTAGTTTTAGCTTCTCCTCTTCAGTGATAGTGTATTCCGAGTGAGTTAAACCCTTCTTTTCCAGCACTATGGTGGTGAAATCAGCAGCAGAGGCAACCTGGAGAGTATAAGTTACGCCGCTGACATCCACAACATCATTCCAGTCAAAGCACACATCGGCGTCTGCCTTAATGGTTACTTTGGGGAACATTGGCATAAGCGGTGCTTCTGACTCCATAGTAAAGATGGATGTTGCTGTAATAGTGCCGTCAGTAGCAGTTACAATATGGCTTCCAGCAACGCTGGGCGGGACAGTAAAGGTCGCCAGGAAATCTCCGTGAACATCAGTGGGGGCTGTGGCTACCGTGATGACCTCATTATTACCATAGGTGATGGTAACCGTGGTGTTAGCTATGAAACCGGTGCCATAGACCCTAAGCTCCATGCCGACATGACCAGGCGAAGTCTGACTTGTCACTGGACTGAGACTAATGCCCGCCGAGATAGTCAAGTCCACATAAGCTTTATTGGCTTGGCGGTCGCTGGCTCTTACCTCACTGATACCGCTGGGGGTAAGGGAAGGCACAATGAAGGTGCTACTGAAGCTGCCCTTATAACTACTTTTCAGTTGTATTGGCTCAGTAGAAACCCTGTTATAATCAAAGGTGATGGTTATATATTCCTTTCTGGCAAACCCGGTGCCATAAACATGTACCGTGTTTCCTGTAGCTGCTGAGGTTGGGTCTATAGTTATTTTAGGTTTTACGCTGAACTCAGCCTCCGGCTTATTGCCAGATTCATCGGTGACGGTTATATTATGGTTGCCAACGCTGCTCTCGGGGACGATAAAGGTGCAGGTAAATTTGCCTTCGCTAGTTGTTTCTTTATCACCACCAGCTATATCAACATCATACCCGTCATAATCAATGGAAATTTCCTGGGTTGGACGAAGCTTCTCACCGCTAATAGTAACCTCAGTGCCTACTTGTCCCTCTTCCGGGTCTAGCTCAATTTCACCGTTAAGTATGGTAAATTCGGCCGCGGCTACTATGGAGTCATTATCACGATAGGTAACATAAACATAGTAGTCGCCGCCATGTACATCTTCTGGATAGTAGCCCGTGGTAAGCTCATAGGGCACTTCAAAATCGGTATCTAAAGTACCATCGCCTGCGGGGTAGACTCTTTTTAACTCCTCATAGGTATTAAGCTTATTGATATCATCACCGACATTGACTTCACGGCTGGAGAAGTAGATATATACACTGTGCCTGGCATCGAAATTGTAGCCCAGAATCTCAACATTATCGCCGATTTCACCCTCTTCGGGGTCCAGATTAATAGTCTCGACCGCAGCTAAAGCTGCTGTGGCTGGTATGGCCATCACCAGTATGGCAAGGATAGTGCCCAAAGTTATGATACGGAAAGTTTTATTATGTCCCACGCTATTATTTCCTATTGATTCCTGATATTGCAAAGAGCATTCATTAACAAGGTGCTTCTTACTTTACAGAGTTTAATAATATGCTTCAATACGACTGCTGTCAACCACTGGCTGGTAATAGTATAAACGAATTCTGAATAATGATTTTTAGATTGACATAGCTTCTGACTATGCCTATACTAGCGAACAAGTGAGGAATCTTATCGTTCCATTGAACGTTAGTTTAGCAATTCTTGAATAAACGCAATCTAGCTCTAAAATTTAGGCGATAGTGAAATGACAAAGTGTCCTAACTGTGGGCAAAGAAGCAAAGATGACTTCTGCCAATGGTGTGGTTATCCTCTGTTAAGAGGTAAGTCAGTCGGGTCTGTAAAGAGAGAGACCAGGAAAGCCAAGGAAGCTGAGGCAAGGGCTAAGAAGGAAGCGGAGAGGGTAACTGAAGAGAGAATGAAAAGGGAAGCTAAGGAGAAGGCAAAGATGATGGACGAAGAGACTAAGAAACTCAAGGAAGCCGAGAAGGCAGATAAAGAAAGAGCCAAGAGAGAAACTAAAGAGGCTGAGGAAAGAGCCAAGAGGGAAGCTGAGGAGGCTAAAAAGGCTGAACAAGCCGAGAT
>CAZMJZ010000068.1:0-6720 GCA_964566845.1 uncultured Dehalococcoidales bacterium
TAACCCTTTCCAGGTAGCTACCACTGCGGGTATCAACCTTGATAATATCTCCGGTGTTAATAAACAGGGGAACCTGGATGGTAATGCCTGTCTCAAGCTCAGCTGGTTTATTCCCAGCAGTAGCAGTATCCCCTTTAAAACCAGGAGCAGTATCAATTACCTGAAGCTCAACGGTAATAGGTAACTCCACGCCTACCAGTTCACCCTTATAGCTTGATACCTCTAATGACGTGCCTTCTTTTAAGAAGTTAACAGCATCACCCAGTTGGGTAGTACTAAGGGGCATCTGCTCGTAACTTTCCTCATCCATAAAGTAATATAAATTACCCTCATTATAGAGGTATTGCATCCGGCGATAGTCAAGCCGTGCCCGAATGAATTTCTCGCTGGATTGGAAAGTTCGCTCAATAGTATGACCGGCGCGCATATCACGAAGTTTGAGCCGAGCCAGTGCAGTTCGCTTCATCTTAATACGCTGGTAGTCAAGAACTTGATATAGTTCTCCATCTAGTTCAATGGTAAGTCCCTTCCTTAGTTCGCTACTATTTATCATTCCCAACCTTTCTAGCCTTTGAAATTACTCTGGGTTTGCCACTTTCCATTACTGCTAAATCCTCAATCCTTACTCCTCCCCAACCGGAAACATAAATGCCAGGCTCAACAGTGAAAACCATACCATCAACAAGATTATCCGGTGAATTGGGGCTCAAGCGTGGCTGCTCGTGTGGTGCAAGCCCTACACCATGACCTAAACTATGCCCAAAGGCTTCACCATAGCCTGCCTCTTGAATAACCGTCCTCGCCACATTGTCAATCTGACCGCCAGTCATGCCCTCGCTAATTATAGCCAGCGCCGCTAGCTGGGCTCCAAGGACAGTATCATATATCTTATTGAAGGTATCATCAGGAGTACCAAGGCAGATGGTACGACTCAAGTCACTGGAGTAACCTCCAACCCTGGCTCCAATATCGATTAATACCGGCTCGCCAGAGTTAATGGTGCGTGATGAGGGCTTGGCATGAGGTAAGGCTGCATTTGGACCTGAAGCAACAATAATATCAAAGGGTATAGACTCGCTGCCATTCTCTCGCATAAATTTCTCTATCTCCCAGGCTAATTCCTTTTCACTCATACCTATATGAATTATATCGTGAACATGGTCTATGGCGTTATCACTTATGGCTACTGCTTTGGTAATAAGCTCAATCTCCTCAGGCTCTTTTATAGCTCGGAGGGATTCTACAAGTCCAGCGGTAGGGACAAGCTTTAGTTGAGACTGTGCTTTGTTCAATATATCAGTTAGTTGACGATACATAGTAAAGGTAATGTGTCCAGCTTCAAACCCCAGCTTCCCCAACCCAGCTACCAGTTCAGTGAACCAGTTAACCATATTACCTGAAATTTGAAAAATATCATAGTCGGGAGCTTGCCCTTTGGCTTGCTCTATATAGCGAAAATCGGTAGCTAAGATAGATTTTTGTGGTGTAATCAATAGAAAACCGGCTGTACCATCAAAGCCAGAAAGGTAATGCCTGTTCTCCGGCTGAGAGATAAAGATAGCCTCAATATCCTCTTCAGCTAATCTTTGGCGCAACTTCTGCAGTCTATTATCTGTTTTCAACCTCCAAGCCTCCTGATTTAAGATTTTATTTAAATCTAGCCTAATTCCTAACTATTTTGTAACGAGTTCATCAGTTTTGTTTTTCTGTGCCATGGGGTGAGCCGATAGATATACCTTTCTCGCCTGAGTTTTGGTTACATGGGTGTAAATCTGGGTGGAAGATAAGCTAGCATGACCCAGAAGCTCCTGGACAACCCTTAAGTCAGCTCCCCCATCAAGAAGATGTGTAGCAAAGGTATGACGCAGCATATGGGGATGAACCCCCTTATCTATGCCAGCTATATTAGCATATTTCTGTAATAGTCTTTGAACCCTTCGTTCCGGGAGATGCTCACCATAACGATTGAGGAACAAGGCGTCGCTCCTTTTTTTACCCAGAAGCTTTGGTCTGCTCTGGCTAAGGTAAGCACTCAGAGCTATGGCTGCCGGCTGACCCATTAACACCAGTCGCTCCTTAGAGCCTTTTCCCAGGACGCGGATTTCACGGCTATCCAGATTAATCTGCTCCAGATTTAGGTTTACCAGTTCGCTTACCCTGAGCCCCGAAGCATAAAGTAGCTCCATCAAAGCCCGGTCGCGCTGCCCATGCGGCGTGGATAAGTCAGGGGCTTCCAGAAGTCGTAGCATCTCTTCCATCGTAAGAAATGAGGGTAGGCGTTTATCTAGCTTGGGTGAAAAGGTAGTGGCTACCGGGCTGGTGGATATTATTTCCTCACGCAGTAAGTAGCGATAGAAGGAGCGGATAGCCGACAGCTTACGGGCAATACTTGCTTTAACAAAACCCTGCTCCATAAGGTGAGCCATATAATCTCGCAAGGTATGTTTATCCACTTCTTTCAGCGAACTAATCCCTTTGGCGCTGAGAGAGTGAAAGAAGTCCAACAAATCGGTAGTATAATTACGCACCGTATAAGGCGAAGAATTCCGCTCCGCCTCAAGGTAGTTTATATATTTATTGAAGACTTCTTTCACAAAATTAAGTTTACTAGGTTTCCTGTATCGTTAGCAAATGCGTTTATCTTTCTTTTTCAGCTTTAATATTTTCATCTCATCATGAGTATCGATTGATACAACATTATAATCTGAGATAAATCCAATTACTGTTTACACTGGCAACTCTTTCCAAGGTTCAAAAAACTTCTCCAAAGTGTCTTCCAGCATTGACTTGTATTCTTCAATACTTATCATTTCATAAGGACTCCTTTTTACTCCTTTTCAAGTTCTTTCAACAAAAGTTCATTAAGCATTAGGTCAAGGGTTATCTTTGAGATACTTTTCATGATATTTGGAAGCATCTCTTCCTTTTCCAATTTAGACAAATCATTATATAAGACTAGTGAATTTAGGAAGATCGATGTTTCCCATGACCTTGTTATCAACTCTTGTTGCTTCTCTGATACCTGTTGGCGGCGAAGGTAATCATGCAATATGTCAGCGTCCATGTTGATATACACGTCTAAGCTTTGTTCATCGCCATTCGTACTTCCGCTTGGTGCAACTTCGGTGATATCCTCTCCTGCCCAACCCTTTTGAGTCCAAGAAATGCAGCCGTCCATCTCTTCCTTATAAACTAAAATTGGCTCAGGCAATTTGTAGGCTTCCCCTTTGTCTTCCTCTTTTCCGCCGGGGTGGACTATTCTAGTCTTTACGGGGGGAGCATATTCAACCTCAAACTCAACGAACAGAGAATCCTCATACTGTCGTGTTACTTCAATCATACATTTCTGAATTTTACCAGACTTTACATCTTGAGGAGGCACAAGCTTAACCGTTATTATTCCATTCCACAGATGGAAGGAACTTATTATATCTGGACTCATTTTTAGTTCGCCATTCTCGGATGCTCGGTCAAAATAGTCATTCGCTGCATCGGTTTCTAGCTTTAATCGGGCGTAGGAATTTACAGGGATTTGCTTCCTGTAAAGTTTATCCTTCGAGCTGTGAGATGAAATCTTCAGATAAGTGGGGAACCTTTTACCCTGATATTTTTCAATTTCTATCGGTCCAGGCCCCTTTACATCTTTGACTCCACCACCCAGCCCCAAATAATCCAACAGTGAGCGGTTATTTTTTATGAGATTTGATACTACACCTTCTAGAAATTCAGTGTCTTTAGGGTTCTTTATTATTTGCTGCTCTCTACGGAACTGGTTTAATTTTTGAAGTCCTTCATGCCTTTTAAGCTCGTCTGCTAAGATTTCCTCCACTTCTTTGGAGATTTCGTTGTGTCTCATACGCTCTCTTGAAGGCATGAAGGTCTGCTCTCTTATGTTAGTCTCAACATCAGTACAATCAATATGTACTAGCAGGTAATCAGCTAGGTAGTAAAGTTTAGCTCTTGTTTTCAGAAAGGAGCGACCTAATGTTGCGTGTGTCTGACCATTGATAGTGAAAAATATGGCATCATTTTGTGTGGTAAATTCGCTCTTACTGGTGACCTCTTTGAAAAGGGTAATTTCAATCTTTCTTTTTCCAAAATTTCCTAATTCGGCCATGGGGATAGTTACGGCGTCTTCCACGCTGTCTCGGTCATCGACCATTGTTCGCATCTTATTTCCTAACATCAGCTTAGTTCGGCTGTGCCCCCTATAGTCTCTTGCCTCATAGAGCATGATAGGTAGTGCAGGTGCATATAAAAACCTGTTTAGCTCTCGCCAAAGGCCGAATCCAATTATAGAAGGGTCGGGCAAATCATAATTAAACATCTTTACATATGTTCCAGATGTGAAGCCTTCGTTATCTGGAAGTATATTTAAGGTCTCTCCGGGGAACGACAATATCTCTCCATTCTCATCCACACAAAATTCATACCAAGAATTTTTATGTGGGTCTGAACTGGTGACTTTATGAAGCCTAACCAAAGTAAATCCCCATCTATCATCTTGTTTTGAATAAAGTAAGGCCGGTGTTTTCCTTGACAACAATAGTTGGTAGTGGTGCTCTCCACAAAAAGGTAGTACACCCGTGCCTCCCATGTTATACTTACCTTGAACAAAGCGAATCTTGTCCTTATTTCCCTTGTGGAGAGAAACAAAGGTATCCTCAAAATCGCTTGGGGGCTGTCCTTCGCCTGCGTCAACAACAACTATATTTGGTCGTTCTCTTGAACCTTCAGCGATTATTAATATATTAGTTGCTAGCTCTCTTCTCTTTTTGCCCCCAACTTCAGAAAAGTCTCCTTTCTTGATCCCAAAGAATAATTCCACTGCTTCCTGCATTGACTTCGGGGCTCTATTCCCTTCAGGGTTAATACCTCTTAGCTTACATTCCTTTAGAAGTAAGTGGTCAATGCCATTAACTGGCTTTTCAACAAGGGAAGCAACTGGTTCCTGTTGTTGGTTGTGGATAGTATTAAAATTCCCGTGGTAACCACCGTAAGGCTTCCAATTTTGTTCTTTACTTAATATTGAGTCATCATCGATAATCTTATGGACTTCAGCCTCAGAAGATGCTGATACGAGCTTCAATAAAAGACCTTTTACAGCTTTTGATTTCGCATCCATCACAAACCCTCCCGATTTTTATAGTTTAAACCTTTCTTCTTTCCGAGAGTTGAATTTTTCTCTGACTTCTTTAACCTGTTTATTTATGGCTGAGAAGATTTTGTTTATGTCTTCTTCTGAATAGCTATACATTTGCTTATTGGATAGATTGCCAAGTATCCTGAGTTTATTCAGGACAGCATTAGTTCTTAATGTGGCAATTCTTTTAAATCGTTCACCTGGTGTTTCATTATTATTTACTCTGCGCATTCATGAATCCCTCTATAGTATTTATATTTAATAATAGCACGATATTTTCAAAATGTCAAGCAGTATTCTTGATTATTTATTAAATACCGTCATATTTTAGTAAATAAATTAATATATAGCAAGGAATATCAATGAAAAAGTTATGTCACAGCTTTTTTGTGCGGTAAAATATGGAGTTAATATTGATTGTGGCTTTCTTATTCTGCCAGCTTCCCTTTATACTCACATTTGGTGCATTTTGCCAGGTTTTTTCTATATTGAGTGAGGAGTCCGCCACACTTGGGGCAGGGGTGGGGAAGGGGCTTGGAATTGGTGGCAAACCGGCAATCAGGGTAGTTACTGCAGCCATAAAAGGTGCGTTTCTTTTTGCTGAGCTTCTGCACTATCTCGGCACCGCACTCGGGGCACTTAGCACCCGTCTTAACCTGGAAGGATTTAGTATATTTGCACTCAGGGTAACCGCTACAGGCTAGGAATTTTCCATAGCGTCCGTGTTTAACTATCAAGGGCTTGCCACACTCCGGGCAAATTTCCTCAGTTAGCTCATCGGCTAACTCTACCTTTTCCATAAGCAGAGAAGCATCCGAAAGGCTCTTCTCAAAAGGAGTATAGAAATCTTGAACCACATTAACCCAGTCCCTGTTCTCTCTTGCTATTTGGTCTAATTCCTCTTCCATACGAGCCGTAAACTCAATGTCAACAATGTCAGGGAAATGTTTAGCCAGCAAGTTATTAACCACCATGCCTAGCTCGGTAGGCTCAAAGCTCCCATTAGCTTTGGCAACATAGCCTCGCTCCTGAATCGTAGACAGGATTGGGGCATAGGTGCTGGGACGTCCTATACCCCATTGTTCTAACATCTTAATCAATGTGGCTTCAGTAAAGCGGGGTGGAGGATGGGTAAAATGCTGCTCAGGGAAAAGGTCTAGAAGCTCAAGCTCATCACCTTTCTCCAAAGGCGGGAGTAAGGAGCTTTTCTTCTCCTCTTCCTTAATCTCATCTTTGCTCTCGGTGTAGAGAATGGTGAAACCGGGAAAGGTAATAATGGAGCTAGAAGTTCTTAACAGGTAATCAGTTTTAGAATTAGGGCATCTGGCTTCAATATCAATAGTAGTATTATCAGATAGAGCAGCCGACATCTGGCTAGCCACCATTCTTTTCCAGATAAGCTCATAGAGCTTAAATTGAGTCGAAGAAAGATGTTGTTTAAGTAAAGATGGCTCCCGCCAAATTTTAGTGGGACGGATAGCCTCATGCGCTTCTTGTGCTCCCTTTGCCACTCTGATGAAGGAACGGGCATGCGGTGGCATAAACTTGGAGCCATATTTATCACTGATAAATTCCCT